>CAYSLD010000059.1:0-12073 GCA_964431795.1 uncultured Bacteroides sp. | reverse complement strand
GGGAGCAGGCGCCGCAGTTTGAGCAGCCGTTGCAAATGAGGCGACTGCCGCAAGTGTAGCAATTGGGACGATAAGAGGGTTTGTAAAGGAGTTCGGGGGCAATTGTAGCGCCCAAGGGAGTGCGAAGCGTGAAATTTATAGGTTTACCTACATAACTTATGCCCGACTTGTGAGCCATGAGGCTTTGCACAGATTTTTTGGGGATATTGTAAAGTTTGCCGTCTTTGATGAACTGAGTGCCTGTCTCAATAAAGCAAAAAGTGATGTTATGCCGCTGACATTGAGCGGATAGCGATTTCACCCAATCATAATTACAAGGGCGTGCGCCATCATAGTTCTCGCCGCCGCAAATCACTTGTTCAATTTGTCCGGTGGCCAGAAAATTATCAATTTCAATAGGGCCGATAAACGGAGCCGTCATTATGCCCTTATGTTTGAACGGGAGATCGAGGAGAATGGGTATACGTTCATCGGCACGACGCTGATTTTCACAAGTCACATTAAAGAAGATATTGTCCCAACCGTCGCCCCAATCATCGGGCAGACATTCGCGCACGCGATGCGGACGCTTGGTGAGCAAAAAGAATTTCACATCGCTGCGAATTTTCATCATCTGCCAAGCCTGAGCGCGCCATTGATCAGCCTCCTCAACAAAAAAATCGGAAGACATGCACACACGTATCAGTTCACCGCTTTTGATCTTGTAATTTCCATAACGATCTTTTTGCAGTGGATAGTCAAACGTATTTTTAGTGCGAAAGACCTTGCCGGTGTCGATGCCGCGTTGCTTGTCAAGGAAATACATGTAGCAATGTTCGCAGCCTTCACTGATTTTTGTGCAGCCGTGCCAAGGGTTCCAAATATCGTGCATGAACTTGTGCGTTGTTTCGGGTTATCAGTGCAAAGATAGTTAATTTCAGTGAAAGTTAAAAGCCGAGAAGTTGCTAATTTGCAATTTAATGCTTAATTTTGAGGGCACAAACATCCCCTTAAAGTCTGACAAATGAACAAATATATTCGACCGTTATCAGCACTGCTCGCCTCATTTTGTGTGCTCAGTGCAAACGCATATACATTCACCGAAAAAGAGTTGGCGCCGGGCGTCACACAAGAGTTGGCAGCAACGCGCAAAGCTAACTACAACAACGTTGTCTACACCCTCCACTTCAACATCAGCGATGACCGCAATGCCTCAGTCACAGGCGACGTTGACATATCATTCAGCCACACAAAAAATATGCCTGCCGTGATTGATTTTCGCGCCGACGAAAGTCAAATATTGTCGGTAGCCGTAAATGGCAAAGCCACAAAAGACTACACCGTCAGCAACGAGCATATCACCGTCAGCAGCAAGGCATTAAAGCACGATAGCGACTGCATTAGCATCAAATTTATAGCCGGAAGCAAGCCGCTAAATCGCAACGACGAATTTGTGTACACCTTGCTTGTGCCCGACCGCGCCCGCACACTATTTCCGTGCTTTGACCAACCCAATTTGAAGGCAACATACAAGCTTTCACTCAACGTGCCAAAAGACTGGGTGGCATTGTCGAACACAACGATTAGCAGCGAAACCGTTGACGGCGACGTGCGCCACGTGAAATTTGCACCAACCGAACCACTGAGCACATATCTTTTTTCATTCGTAGCCGGAAAATTCACCCGCGATACACGCACCCGCGACTCGCGCACAATATCAGCATACTACCGCGAAACCGACCCGGACAGAATTGCACAACTCGACACTATTTTCAGCCAAGTGTTTGACGCGCTCAGTTGGCAAGAAAAATTTACCGGCATAAAATATCCGTTTGCAAAATATGATTTTGTGATACTTCCCGGTTTTCAATTCGGCGGCATGGAGCACACCGGAGCTACGCTATACAACGACCGTGTGATGTTTCTGGGCAACCACCCCACCCCAACCGAGCAGCTAAATCGCGCCAAACTGATAGCCCACGAGACGTCGCACATGTGGTTTGGCGACCTTGTGACAATGGCATGGTTTGACGACGTGTGGACAAAAGAAGTGTTTGCAAACTACTTTGCCGCAGCTATCGCCGAACCGATATTTCCCGACATCAATCACACATTGGTACGTCTCAGCTCATTTAATGCACCGGCCATTGAAGAAGATCGCACCGAAGGCGGCACAGCCATACAGCAGCCACTTGATAATCTGCAAAATGCAGGACTAATATACAACGCAATCATCTACGACAAAGCACCGGTTGTGATGTACAAAATAGTAGAACTAATGGGCGCCGAAGCATATCGCCGCGGCATACAAGAGTATGTGAAAAAATACTCATACGGCAATGCCACTTGGGACGACCTTATCGAGTGTTTGGATGCTCAAACTGATGCCGACATAAAACAATTTAGCGAGGTGTGGATTAAAGAAAAAGGTATGCCCGTAATCAAAATTACACCAAACGGCAAAGGCTTTGACGTGGAGCAATCAGACAAATACGGACGCGGATTGGTGTGGCCGCAATCATTTGCCGTTAACGCTATCGGCGCCGACACACAAAAAGTGATAAACGTAGACCTCAGCACAGCAAAACAGCACTACGACACCGACTTTGAAATTATTGCCGCAGTGCCCAACAGCGACGGACGCGGATATGGATATTTCATGCCCGACGACAACACATTATTATATTTACTTGATAATCTTGCCACTATCAACGATGAAGTAGCGCGTATGACAGCAGTGATGACCATCTATGAAAACTACCTAGGCTACAACATTGCCGACCGCAGCCGAGTGATTGATGCATTTCTTGACGCGGTGAGCAAAGAGAACAATCCGCTGATAGCTACCGAACTAATCGGAGACATCGTGTTTATGTGCACACACACCAATGGCGAATTGCGCAAAAGCATAGAGCAGCGCATGAACCAACTGTCAGAGACCATGCCGCTTGAGTCGGCACGTCTGCAGATGCAACGTCAACTGTGCTACATCATGACCGCGCCCGACATCATTGCCAAATACCAACAAATATGGAGTGAGAAGTCAAACGCACTTTGGAGCGACGACGACTACACCACCGCCGCGTATGAGTTGGCAGTGCGACAACCGGCGCTGGCCGACAGCATTTTAGCCACACAACGCAGTCGCATCACCAACCAAGACAGACTGAAACAATTCGACTTTGTCAGCCGCGCTTGCACAGCCGACACCACCCGCTTAGATGCTCTTTTTGCCGAACTTGCAAAGGCTGAAAATCGACTCATAGAACCGTATGCACAAAAATTGCTATATTACCTCAACCACCCCACTCGCGATGAATATGCTGCACGCTACATCGAGCCGGGACTTGAAATGCTTAGCGAAATACAGCGCACCGGCGACATATTCTTCCCCGCAAAATGGACTCAGATGTTGCTCGAAAATCATCGCTGCGAAAAAGCTCGCGCCGCCTTGCAACATTTCCTGGATAGCCACCCCGACTACCCTATCTTGCTCAAAAACAAGATATTGAAATCAGCCTATCCGCTGATGTGGGATAAATAGTTACAACAAGCGACACAACACGTATAATCTTTTATAAATTTAGTTAATCTTAACTAATTAGCTATTAGCTAGAGTTTTACAATTAAATAAAAAGAACTACATTTGCCGCACACAACTTAGATAAATAACAATTCAGTAATATATATATCTTCAAACCAAAACATGATGAAACTTACTACGCAACTTCGAGCTTTAGCAGTTGCAATGCTTGTAGGCGTTAGTAGTGTGGCAGCAAATGCGGCAACACTTTATCTGCGCACAACAAACGCTGCAGACGCAACTATAGAGCTTGGCCAAATCAAACAAATTTCATTTGGCGACACCAATGTAATCATCTACCTTGCCGACGGCACGAATGTGCAAGTTGCAAACAGCAGCTTCACCTCGCTACGCACCAATACAGCCGGCACACCAGGCACTACAGCCGTGAGCGACCTCACTGTCAACGGCGCTGACACGTGGACCGTCTATGACCTAAAGGGCAACCGCATTGACACAGCCTCAAAACTTGTGAATGGCGGCAACACTACACTCTCATCAAAACTCACACCCGGAGTTTATATTTTGAAATCAGAAAGTAAAACAATAAAAGTTGTTGTGCCATGAAAAAATCAGGACTAATCATATTGGCATCCGTAGCCTCTGTGGCTGCTATCGCTGCTACCGACCGTCTGTGGCTCAACAACGATAACATCAGCATGGGCCTTGATGTTGCCGACCTCGACAGCATCTCTGTGATTGAAAACGACATTGTTGTAGCACTCAACTCAGGCGCCACATATAAGTTTGACCGCAGCAAACTCAACACCATCGACGCCTCGGCTTCAGATGCAACAACCGAAATTCTCATCAACTACGACGGCGACAACGTGACCGTCAAAAACCCGTATGCGTTTAAAGGCGTAGACATCACCACCGACGGCGCAGATGTTGTTGTCACCAAAGCCGACGGCTCGTCTAAAGAATACGTTTATCACTTGACCGGCAGTACCACCACCGGCTCATTTAAAATTTACTCAGACTACAAACTTGAGATAAACCTCGACAATGTGTCGATAACCAACGACAACGGTGCCGCCATCAACATTCAAACAAAAAAGAAAACAACGGTACGCGTAGAAAAAGGCACAGAGAGCACACTTTGCGACTCAGAGAGCTACAATACGCCCTCTGACGAAGACGAAAAAGCAACTCTGTTCAGCGAAGGACAGATTGAATTTCGCGGCAATGGCACACTCAACATAACCGGTAAAAACAAACATGCCATCTGCAGCGACGACTATGTGCAATTGCAAAAAACAACAATCAACATACTCGGCGCCGCTTCTGACGGCATACACGCTAATGACTACGTGCAAATCACATCGGGCACACTCACAATGACTAACCTCGGCGGTGACGGCATTGACTGCGACGACGAAGGATATTTCACTATGGGAAGCGGCACGCTCAACTTAGACATCAGCGGAGATACTCGCAAAGGTATAAAAGCTGACGGTAACATAGAAAATACTACCACATCAGTGCGCATATCAGGCGGCACTATCACGCTCAACATGAGCGGCAGCGTGGTGCTCGAAGACAACGAACCATCATATTGCACAGGCATCAAAGCCGGACAAGACCTTGAGATAAATGGCGGCACGATAAATATCACTCACACCGGAGCCGGAAGTAAAGGCATCTCTGTTGACGGCGCAGCCACATTCAACGGCGGTACGTATGATATCAACGTGTCGGGCGCAGGTGCAGCATACACCAACTCATCAAACGAAAGCGATGCATACTCTGCAGCTTGCATCACCGTTGACGGAGCTTGCACCATCAATGCCGGCAACTTCACCCTCAACACACAATCAACAGCCAACGGTGGCAAGTGCATCAAATCAGACGGCTTGCTCACTATCGGCACAGAGAGTGCAGGCCCAACAATCACAGCAACCACTCGCGGTGCACAATTCACCGAAAGCGGCACATCAACAGGCGGCAACAACGGACAACGATTCGCTCCCGGTGGCCAAGGTGGCGGCCAAGGTGGCGGCCAAGGCAATGGTTGGGACAACAGAAATCCCGACAACAACAATAGTAGCAGTGACGGCAACACTTGCAACCCGAAAGTGATTAGAGGCGGTGCTGATGTTGTTGTCAACAACGGCACACTCAATTTGGTCTCTACAACTACAGGTGAAGGTGGCGAAGCCTTAGAAAGTAAGGCTAATCTCACAATCAACGGCGGTGAAATTGTTTGCAACACACCCGGTGATGACTCAATCAACGCAAACACCACCATCACCATCAACGGTGGCAAAACGTTCTGCTACTCAACCAACAACGACGGCATTGACTCGAACGGCAAATTCTATGTGAACGGCGGTGTGCTCATCGCTATGGGCAATATTTCACCGGAATGTGGCATAGACTGCGACAGCGATAGCAACTTGACATTTACCGGCGGCATCATCTTTGCCGTTGGCGGTGGCAATAACGTTCCGTCAGGTTCAGGTACCACCCAGCGCTATGTATCAACTTCGGGTACAGTTAGCAGTTCTTACTCTTATACATTGACCGATGCCAGCGGCAATTTCTTGATGAGCTTCAAGAGCCCGGTCACAGCTAAAGGTTCAAGCATTTTGATGTCTACACCGTATATGACCTCAAAAAGCATGAGCATAAAATTACTCAAGAATGCTACAGTTAGCGGAGGTGAAACCTGGCAAGGTCTCACCACCGGCGATGACGTCACCGTGAGCGGTGGCACATCGACTACTCTGACTACAAAATAATTAGTTTTTCATTTCTTTTCGCAGACGGGCAGTGATTGTTCGTCTGCGTTTTTTTTACATTCATATGTGGAAAAATTTACCAATAGTTAAGACAAAAAGTTTAATTTGTTTGATGGATATTTTATACTTTTGTGCGTTCTTCTTAGCAAACAATAAAAATAGTAATTATATACCTAACAAAAAACGATGAATTTCAATTCACTACTACTAGTATCGACTACGATACTAAGTTTAGTTTGTTGTAGCTGTAGCCAAGACAGCAAACAAACTGACAACACAGTGCACAGCGTGCTTGTTGTGAAACCCACCGTTGCCGGAGAGACCATAACCAAGAGCTATAGCGGTGTGGTGACCGAAAGCAAGACTGTGAGTGTGGGATTTAAAGTTGCCGGACAAATTGCTCGCACTTGCGTGAAAGAGGGTGACTACGTGCACCAAGGGCAGTTGTTGGCTGTGCTCGACGATGTTGACTATCAACTTGCCGCCAAAGAAGCTCGCATACAATACGACCAAATGAACAGTGAAATGCAGCGTTTGGAGTATATGTTTCAAACTAACAATCTATCACAAAACGACTACGAAAAAAGTTGCGCCGGATTTGAACGATTGAAGGTGAATTTGCAAAACTGTCAAAATCGCTTGAGCTATTGCCACCTGAAAGCTCCGGTGTCGGGATACGTTGTGAAACTCAATTTTGAGAAAGCTGAAATGGTGAATGCCGGCACTCCGGTTGTAGAGCTCATGGACAACTCAACACTAGAGATAAACGTTGACCTCCCGGCCGAGGCTTACCAATGCCGCGACCAATTCATCGGCTACACTGCCACAGCCAACGGCCAAACATACGATGTAAAACTTATCAGCATCACGCCAAAAGCCGACAACAATCAGCTTTACAGCATGCGATTGTCTGTACCCTCAGAGGCTGCAAAAAAATTCACCGCCGGCATAAACGTTGACGTAACTGTCAACCGCACCGACAATGCCGAGGCAGCCGAAGCGCCCACATACACTTTGCCGCTGCGCAGCGTGTACTACAACGCAGAGCATCAGCCTTGCGTGTGGACTCTCAGCAAAGACTCAACAGTTGTTGCACGTCAAGTCACCCTCGGCGAGACATCAGGAAATGGCAATGTGGTGATAAAGTCAGGACTTGACGGCAGCGAGACAATAGTTCGCGCCGGAGTTAATTCGCTGCAAGCCGGAGAAAAAGTGAAAGTAATAGACGAACCCAAACATACTAACGTAGGACGCTTGTTATGACCCGCATAGCTCAATTTTTCATGCGCCGACCAACCTTGTTTTGGTCGCTGATGGTGGGCATAATAATTTTGGGCATACTATCATTTAACCGTATGCCCAAACTCGAAGACCCGGCCGTGGCAGTAAAGCAAGCCATGGTTGTGGTGCCCTACCCCGGCGCAAATGCCTATCAAGTGGAGCTTGATGTGGCACAAGTGATGGAGGATGAACTACGCACCTTGCCCGATGTGCGCAAAATCAAAACCGAATGTAAAGACGGCATGGCAATGTTCACTGTCGAATTTCAGATGACAGTGCTCATCAAAGACCTTGAGCAACACTTCGACTTGCTGCGCCGCAAGACTAACGACGTAGCCTCAAAATTACCTCAAGGTTGCTACTCTCCTATTGTTGTTGACGACATGATGGATGTGTATGGCGTATTTTTCGGCCTCACTGCCGACGGATATGACTATCCTGAAATGTACAAATATGCCAAATACATACGCCGCGAACTGCTTGACGTGAAAGGTGTGAAGCGCATAAACATTGTTGGCAACCGCGACGAGGTGATAAATATCACGCTTTCAAAAGACCAAATCGCTCGCAACGGCATAATCCCCACCGAGATTATGGCTACACTGCAGGGCGAAAACAAAACCATCTCGGCCGGCAAATTGCAAACCGGCGAAGATAGGCTGAGCATAGAGGTTGACTCGAGCATTAAAGACGAGAACGACATCGCCAATATGCTCATAAAATCAGCAAACGGCAAACGTGTGCGCTTGGGCGACATAGCCACAATAGAGCGCACATACAAAGAGCCGCAAACAAACGGATTTTTTGTGAACGGCAAGCCCGCAATCGCTATCTGCATAGCCATGGAGGAGAGCGCCGTAGTGCCCGACGTGGGTAAAGCTATCGACGCAAAACTTGCCGAAGCAATGAAAAATGTGCCGGTAGGTTTTGCCACAGAAAAGATATTTTTCCAGCCTGACAAAGTTAGCGAGGCAGTGTCGTCGTTCATGATGAACTTGCTTGAGTCGGTGCTCATAGTCATCATAATGCTAATTTTCACCATGGGCTTCCGCAGCGGTGTGATCATCGGCTTTGGCTTGGTGCTCACCGTTGCCGTATCGTTCCCGATACTGCTCACCATGGGCACAACTTTGCAACGCATATCGCTGGGTGCATTTATCGTGGCGATGGGCATGTTGGTTGATAATGCCGTGGTAATTATGGACGGCATACTCATAGACAAGCAACGCGGATTGCCGCGCGACCAATATTTGTGGCGCATAGGCAAAAACACAGCCATGCCGCTGCTGGGTGCAACAATCATTGCCGCCTCAACATTTTTGTCAAGCTACCTATCGCCCGACAGCGCCGGCGAATATTCGCACGACCTGTTTTTGGTGCTCTGCATAAGCCTTCTCGCCAGCTGGGTGTTTGCCCTTGTGCAAGTGCCTATATGCGCTGATTTGTGGCTACCCAAAACCGTGAACGTAAACAAAGACGGCGAGAAAAAACAGGTGATGAACTCACCCATGCACCGACTGGTGCGCAAACTCGTGGCCACAGTGATACGCTTCAAAACCATATCGTTTGTATCGGCAGTAGTGATTTTGGTTATCTGCATGGCCGGTATGAGCAAGGTCAAAAACTTATTCTTCCCCGACTTTGACTACAAGCAATTTGTGGTTGAATGTTACTTCCCGCCGCAAACCAACCCCGACGAGGTGCGCGACCGCTTGCTGGCTATGGGCGACACTTTGCTCAAAGATAAAGACATAGAGCGCGTGGCAATGAGCATGGGCTCGGCTCCGGCTCACTATTGTTTGGTGCGCCCCATGACTAACGGCGGTGACTGCTACGGCGAGTTGATGGTTGACTGTGCCGACTACAACACTGTGGTGAAGGTGATGCCCGAGGTGCGCCGCAAACTTCGCGAGGAAAATCCGGATGCATACATACGTCTGCGCAAATACAACTTCTCAATTTCCACATCGCACACCGTAGAGGTTGAATTTGCCGGACCCGACCCATCTGTGCTGCGTCAACTCAGCGCTAAAGCTGAAGATATCATGCGCAAATGCCCGTATGTTGACCCCTACTCGGTTGAAAATAACTGGAAGCCGCTGGGCAAATCTATGGTGGTGAACTATTCGGAAGCTGACGCTCGCCGCGCCGGCATCAGTCGCAGCGACATCGGCAACGCGCTCAATGCCGCCGGCGACGGTATGACCATCGGCGTGCTCTCCGACCAAGACAACATGGTGATGATAAACTTGCGTATGCGCAATGCTGACGGCTCGCGCATAGGCGACCTGGGCGACATACCCGTGTGGAGCACTCTCAACATGAATGTCAATGCCGACGATGTGAAAGGCCTGATGACCGGAGCCACCACCGCCGACGAACTCACCGAAAATATGTCGCGCTCAACCACACTCAGCACAGTCAGCGCCAACACCTCGGTTGAGCCGGCCGAACAAGTGATTATGCGCTACAACGGACGTCGCGTCATCGAGGCCGAGTGCGACCCCAACCCCGATGTTGATGCAGCCACACCGGCAAAATGTGTGGAAGAAATAAAAGCAGATATTGAAGCCATACCCTTACCCGACGGATACTCAATGCGCTGGGTTGGAGACGGTGAAATGTCAGGCGAGGCTATCGGCAACTTGTTGGTATTTGTGCCGCTCATCATCTTCATCATACTTGCCGTGCTGCTGCTATTGTTCAACAATTGGCGCAAACTCATCATCATTTTGCTGTGCTTGCCGTTTGCATTCGTAGGCATCACCCCGGCCTTACTGTTCACCAACACACCGTTCACATTCATGGCTGTGCTTGGACTGATGGGCTTGGTGGGTATGCTAATTAAAAATGCTATTGTGCTCATTGATGAGATTACGCGACTCACCAACGAAGAGCATATCAATCCGTACACGGCAATCATTGAGGCCACAACATCGCGTGTGCGCCCAGTATTGATGGCCTCGCTGACAACTATTGCCGGCATGATACCGCTCATCACCGACCCGATGTACGGCTCACTTTCGCTGACCATCATGGGCGGATTGACAATGGGCACTCTCATCACATTGGTGCTCTTGCCATTATTCTACGCAACATTCTTCCGCATCAAAAAAACTGCTGATAAATAATGAAATTAAAGACAATAACACTCAATATATTTCTGCTGGCTGCCGCCTCAGCCTCGGCACAATCGCTTGCGCTGAGCGTGGCCGAATGTCGCGAGCGCGCACTTCAAGCCAGCGAAGATTTGCAAACAGCACGCATAGAGAGCGAGCAATCAGCGCTCGACCTTGACATTGCCAAACGTGCCGCACTGCCCACCATTGACGGCTCGGCGATGCTCGAATATATGGTGCCCGACATAACCATGGGCTCAATAGAGATGCAAATGCGCGGAGCCTATGTGGCCGGACTCAACCTCATTCAGCCAATATACACCGGCGGCAAAATCACTGCCGGAAAACGTTTGGCAGCAATAGGCACACAAGTGTCGGAGCAAAAAGAGCGCCTCAACCGCATGGATGTTATCAACAATGCCGACAATGCATATTGGACTCTCGTTGCTGTTGACGGTAAGATTGAAATGCTCAAAGCTTACATGGCGCAAATGGACTCGCTATACTCGCAAACCGAACACGCCGCAAACGTTGGCTTGTCAATACGCAACGATTTGCTGCGCATTGACGCTCGCCGCAGCGACATTGAGTACAACCTCAAAAAGGCAAAGAACGGCCGCGAGATGTGCCGACTGTCGCTATGCCGACTTATCGGTGTTGACGCATCAACACAAATCACGCCTACCGACACAAATATTGACGTTGCCGAGCCGGCTTTGCTCTCTGCCGACATCAGCAACCGCCCGGAGATGGCAATGCTCGGACTTGCCATCAAAGCGAATGAGCAACAAGTGAAAATGGCAAAGGCAGACTATTTGCCCACAATCGGTTTGGCACTCGGATATTTCCGCTATGGCAACATAAAAACCGTAACAAGCTACACGCTCGCTGACGGCACTGCCGGCAAATATTCAAACACCACAAACGACGGCATGGGCATGGGCATGTTGTCAGTAAAAATACCAATTTTCAATTGGGGCACTACCGGCAAAAAAGTGAAAAAAGCGAAGCTCGAATTGCAAAAGTCAGAAGTAAATCTGAGCAAAAACGAGCGACTGCTCACTCTCGAAGCTCAACAAGCTATCACCAATGTTTACGACGGATATGACCTCGTGCTCTCGGCTCGCAAGTCGCTGGCCCAAGCCGAAGAAAACCTGCAAAATATACAAGCGCGCTACAAAGTGTCGCTCTGCCAAATGATAGACTTACTCGATGCTCAATCACAGTGGCAAACCGCCAAGAGCAATTTGCTCGAGGCAAGCGCACAATACAAAATTTATCAGACCAACTATCTGCGCGTCACCGGACAGCTGTAAGCGCTACGCGCCAAGTAAGAAGGCACGCTCAGCGTGCAAGTAAAGAGTAAA
>CAYSLD010000058.1:0-12102 GCA_964431795.1 uncultured Bacteroides sp. | reverse complement strand
AACTGCTGTGCTCGGTTTTGCAGACCGATGCCTAACCACTCGGCCAAGGTACCATGTCTTGTGGTTTTGCGTTGCAAAGTTATACCATTTTTCTGTATTGTGCAAGTGTTTTCACATATTTTTTTAACAAAAAAGATTAGCTTAAATTTTACTCTAAGCTAATCTTTTGGTATTCGGTTGATTAGAACAACCACGCTGCGGTGACTGTCCAATAATTAGTTTTGCCGTCTATCGATACATTTGTGTCGCCTACACCAATTTTTTCAGCTGCTTTTGTGATACCGAAGCCATAGCTGGCTCCAATTTGGAGGTGGCTGAACAATTGAACGCCGGCACCAATGTTCCACGACACGTTCACACTCTTATTGTTCCATGCCTCGGTGATTGCCTTTTTCGATGTCAAAAATGAAAATTCAGGGCCGGTGAATATGTAAGGTGTTAACAAACTGCCTACTGCCGGAATGCCGATTTTCCATTTCAAATCAATAGGCACGGTGAAATAGTCGCGTTGCGCTGTTGAGTAGTTGTTATTCTCCAAGAATGTTGTGTTGCGGCGCACGTACATAGCTGAGAGGTCTACACCTAAATTTACTACCGGAATCATAAACTCTGTCTCTACACCGGCGGTAAATCCTGTCAAGTTATCACTTTCCAAACCGCTTGTGTCAAATTTCATTGAACTCACACCGAGACCTACGCGCGGACCGATTGAGAAAACTTTTGCTGATGCCGGAGTGGCCATTGCTACCATTGCAACAATGAGAAGTAAGGTTTGTTTAATTCGCTTCATAATGTTGTTTTTTTGTTTTACGCTGCAAAGTTATACTTTATCGCCAATAAAACAATAACTTTGCTCACTTTTTTATACTATTACCTCTCTTTTACTTTAAAAATGTATCACTGACACCACATAAGTTTATTTGTGTCCTTCTTGCTAAATTTAAATTATTAAATTATCTTTGCATCATTATGACTCAAGAACAAAAAACATCTATCGAAGAAAAAGTGGTTGAAATGCTGCGAACAGTGTTCGACCCCGAAATCCCTGTTGATATTTACAGCCTTGGCTTGATTTACAAAATTGACCTCTCTGATGCCGGCGAACTGAATATCGACATGACTCTCACGGCCCCTAACTGCCCGGCTGCCGACTTCATCATCGAAGACGCTCGCCTCAAACTCGAAAGCATTGACGGCATTACTGCTGTCAACATCAACATCGTTTTCGAACCCGAGTGGGATAAGGAAATGATGAGCGAAGAAGCTAAACTCGAATTGGGATTCTTGTAATGACTCAGCGCACAAAAACATATTTCCTAGCCGATGCCCACTTGGGCGCAAAATACATCGCCGACCGTCGCGCGCACGAGTCCATTCTTGTGCGTATGCTCGATGCTATGGCCGCTGATGCCAAAACGGTTTATCTACTTGGCGATATTCTCGACTTTTGGTTTGAGTATCGCACCGTCGTGCCGCGTGGTTTTGTGCGCTTTTTCGCTGCCGTTGCTCGTCTCACTGATGCCGGCGTTAAAGTTTATTGGTTTAAAGGTAATCACGATATGTGGATTTTCGATTACCTACAAAACGAACTTGGCGTGGAAATTGTTGACGAATACGTTGTGCACACCATCAACGGCAAAACTTTTTTACTTAGCCATGGCGACGGTCTGGGTAAAATTCCGGCCGGATTTAAATGCTTGCGCCGCATATTCCGCAACTCAATTTGTCAAAAACTTTGTGCTGCCATTCACCCTCGCTGGATTTTGCCGTTTGCCCATGCGTGGAGCTCGCACAGCCGCGGCGATGAGGCGAATTTTGTGCCTCAATATCGTGGCGACGACGTTGAGCCGTCCATGGTGTTTGCTACCGAATATGCCAAATCTCATCCTGAAATAGATTACTTTGTTATGGGACATGTGCACATCACTGTCGATCGCCAAGTCCCCGCTTCTCATGCTCGTCTGCTCATATTGGGCGATTGCTTTAGTCAATACACCTATGCTGTTTTCGATGAAAATGAGATTAAAATCAAGCAATTTGCTATTTAGATATATCGTTTTAATGATATTTAACGGTTGACTTTTGCTGTTACAGAAATATTACATATTTGCAATGCGCTGATAGCTAAATGTTTAATTTGCTCAAAATATTATTTTGCTGTTCAAGTGGTAAAAAACTATGCTTTATAACATGCAAAAATATTTGTTTTGAGCCTTTTTTTCGTGCTATCTTTGTGTCGCAAACCTAAAACAATCTTTTTTACCTTAGAAATTGTACCTATTGGAAACCCACTAAAAGGAGTTGCGTGAGCCGCTCCTTTTTATTTTATACCCCCTTAAACTTTTACCCCGAAAACTTATCTACTTATTTATAAAACACATTATATGATTTCTATGAAGAAGTTATTTATAGTCAGCATCCTTCTTGCTTTGACCTCTTTTGCCAAAGCAGATGTAAATAAACCCGATTTTGCATATCCGCGCCAAGTTATCTCTGACGCTGAGAGCGCACTCGTGTCTGCGCAAAAGTCTCGCGATGGACTCGGCTCGCTTCAAGCTTTGATGCAAATTGCGGTGGCCAAAAATGCTATTGACCGCGATAGCACTCAAACCATTACCGAGCGCGTGCTAGCTGTTTCAAAATCACAATCAAACAAACAAATAAAGTCGTTGATGGACCTTTACGCGGCGTCGTTGGTGAAAAATATTTACAATCGCCGCAGATACGTATACGACCGTCGTCAATTGCCCGCATCGCCGCGTCCCGCTGATATGGCCGAGTGGAGTGGGGAGATGTTCAATGCTGTCATCGACTCGCTCTGCAACCTATCATGGCAAAATGCCGGCGATATGCCAACATCCGACCTCTTAAAAGTGATTGATGCTGATGACCTTTGCCGGCGATATTATCCCAGTCAAGCAGATTTCGTCGCCTCGCAAATACTCAATAACTTCACAAACGACACTACTCTTTGCTCAAACATACGCGCTGAAATGCTCACGCACCACAGCCGATACTCTGCCGCCTGGTGCAATTGGCAAGCCTTGCAGTGCGTGGAGCGTCACAGCATAGCAGACCTATTGGCACTATATAAATCTACCCCCGAAGAATATCGCTCTAACGCTGCTATCGTCTTTCAATATATCCTTAATATTTATAGCTCCAATGAAGATATTGACGCTTATGGCCCGCAACTGTTCATCGACGATGTGGCGCGCGCTCGTCAAGAATTGAAAGGAACGTGGGCTGAAACTCCGGCTGCACTTGTGCAAGCTCGTGCCGAACGCCCATGGCTGCGCGCTAAAGCCCCGTCATACGTCGCTGCAAATACTCCTTTCGATGTGAAACTGATTGATATGCGCAACGTCAAAAAGCTCATAGTGAAAGTGCTCCAAGATAAGAAATTGGTCAACACGTTCTCTTTCAAATTTGAAAAATGCTCTCCTGTAGCTTCCGACACTGTTGTGCGTATGCAAATGCCGCAAGGTAACTATCGCCTAACATACTCTGTCAACGACGGATCTGATATTTCGTGCGGGTACATCTCTTCAGTATTGTACATGCCCATTGCTATCTCAAACGACGCAGACAATGCAGTCCACGTTGTTAATGCAATCACCGGTGCCTCGGTGTCCGGTGTGACTGTGTCTATTATCAGCCGCCAAAAAACCGTGGCAACTGCTGTGACTGACAAGTCAGGCCTCGCTCATTTCGCTAATTCTGTGTCCGGATATGTTAGCCTCAAGCATAATGGCATCACTCAAGATTTTTCAAGTATATCATTATCAAACCGAGCCACATCATACACTGACAAAACGGTGCGCGTAAGTTTCACTACCGATATGCCTATTTACATGCCCGGCGACTCTGTGCAGTGGGTGGGCCTGCTCTCCTCTAACGGCAAACCTCAGCCAAATATGTCTATTAAGGTGAACCTATATGCAACCTACGATGACAAAACAATAGCTGAAGGTACGTACACCTCTGACGATTTTGGCCGTATCATTGGCAAGTTCGCAATCCCGGCTGACGCTACCGGCGGAACATACCAATTTACGTGCCCCGAAAAAAACATATACTCTTCTTCAACTTTTGATGTCAGCGAATTTAAACCGGTGTCCATTAAAATTGATGATTTGATTGTGTGGCCTCGCAAAACTTCTGACAATTCGGCTGTTGTCAGCGGAACGGTAACAAACTACTCCGGATTTGGTATTGACAATGCAACGGTTGAATGTACTCTTGGCTCTTCGAATGTGCAAGGCTACACCGATGTCGATGGCAAATTTGAACTTACCGTGCCTTATCCAAGTGATATTACCAACTATGCCCCGATTGAAACACGTGTCACTGCTGCTGACGGAACTGCTGTGTCGCAAAAAAACGCATTTTACCACAAATTTCCCTATTCTATTTCGGTCACAAATCGCAAATCCAAATACGACACTGCATCACCAATTTCATTTAATGTTGATGTGATAGCTCCCGATAAGTCTAAAATTGATATGCCTATATGTTGGGCTCTCTATGGCAATTCTTCTGATGTCAGCATTGACGATGGCGTATTTCAAACGCCGGGCGCACAAAACTTGGACTTTAGCAACCTCCCCGCCGGCGATTATAAACTTAAACTTTCGCTCAAGGGCTCTACGTTGGCTGATTCACAAACTCTTTCGTTGCAACTCTACAACACAAATCGAGCCGAATTGCCCGACGACGATGCGTGCATATATGTGCCGAACGACTCTGTAATTACCGCCCCCGATGGCAATTCTGTAAGCCTTACTGTTGGTGTGCGCACCGACAATACAATTGTCTACACCGTGGTTGGCAATACTTCCACTTGCATTGCCCACAAATTTAATGCCGGATATCACACTTTGACCGTAGATATATCTGATCTGCCTGCAGGCGAAAGTATTTTGCATATCTATGCTGTTAACAATTTAATCTGCTCGAACAAATCATATAGCATAAATCGTCAGGCTAAAGATAACATCAAATTTGTTACCGAAAGTTTCCGCGACAAAATTGATGCTTCGGCAACCGAGCAATGGCACTTTAGCATCGTTGATAGCAATGACAAACCTGTGCAATCTGCCATGACTCTCACTGTTTATGATAAACGTCTATCCGAATTTTCTTCGCTATCACGTCTATACATCCCCGCAGCCCGACAACTGCATGTTGGCGCATATTGCAACTTCCCATATTCTCGTTACAGCAGTAATATAGTTGCTCTGCCCATATCTCGTATTAGCTACACATCACTTCAACTTCCCGAATGGCTGTATCAACCAAGTTCTGTTTATACTCTCAGCTCTCGCGGCCCGTTGCGCATGTCTATGAAAGCTATGTCTGTGTCGGAAGAGAAAGCTGAGGCGACTGAGGTGGCTGACGAGGTCGCAACTCTTGACGGGTCAAACGTGGCTGTGTTTGCGGCCGCCGATAGTGGTGAGGTTAATTATGAGCAAGATGAAGAAGATGTTGATGATTCGTTGTCAAATGTTGCTCTTCGCTCAACAACAGATTATCTCGGCCTTTGGTGCCCCGATTTGCGCAGCAATGAAAAGGGTGGGTACGATGTCAATTTCGTGGTGCCTAACGTAAACACTACTTGGCATCTTGAAGGTTTTGCTTGGACCAAAGATGGCAAAAGTGTGAGAGTCAATCATGATTTTGTAGCAGCAAAACCAATTATGGTCACTGTAAATGCTCCGCGTTTTGTGCGCGGCGATGACCATGCCGAGATTGCTATTACTGTTATGAATAATAGTGATGCAGCGCAAAACATAAATATTGCTGCTCTCGTTGATGCCGACTCTCTAGCCGTCGGTGCAATCGCAAAGCAATCTTTCGCCAAAACTTTGCAACCGGGCGAAAGCTCTGTGGTTACAATCTCTCTTGATGCCACACAAAAGTCACTCTTAAATGCCGGCTCAGCATACGTGTCGGCAAAGGTGAGCAATGGCTCTTTCAGTGATGGAGAACGTGTGTGCATACCCGTATTGCCATCGCAAACGCTCGTTGTCAATTCTACAAATTTCTATCTCAATCCCTCTGACGACGGCTACGAATTTGATGTGCCTGACAGTGTTGGCTCAAACTTCTCGTGCTCTCTCACTTTCACTGAAAACCCGATGTGGACTATTGTTGAAGCACTTCCAAAGCTTGTTGACGAATCAAATATTAATTCATCTGCCACTTGTCAAGCTTCTGCTTACTTCTCGGCTGCAGTTGCATTGGGATTGATGAAACAACACCCCGAACTTGAACTGCAATTCAATGCCTCGCAACTTCAAAAACTAATGTCAAAAACGCAACAAAATCTCATCGCCTTGCAGCATGCTGACGGCAGTTGGCGTTGGGGCCGTTGGTGTACGGTGGGCGACATATACACAACCGAGTCTATCCTCTCGCTTTTTGCTGTGCTCATCCGCTCCGGATATTTGCCTTCTGACAGCAAACTCACAAATATGTTGAGCCGCGCTGTTACATATACAGATAACGCTGTCAAAGACACTGATCTGCTCTACACAATCAACCGCCCTGCGTTTGACAATGTGGCACAAAGTCTCAATGGCAAACGTGTGAGCAATGCTACCGTGCAAGAAATTATCAAAAACTGGAAGTCGTATGACGCATCGCTCAAAGCACGCGCTGCTCTTGCCTTGCACTATACCGGAAACAATAATATGGCAAAAACACTCATGGGCTCACTCGATGAATTTGGCACTCAAACCAAAACTAAAGGTTTTGAATTTATGAATGTGCGAAATCTCTCCGCTTATGCTTGGCTGTTGCAAGCCTATGCTTCTGTCACTCCGCAGTCTGCCCACGTTGACGGCATACGCCAATACCTCATTGTCCGTAAACAAGCAACCGATTGGGGCAATTATCCAACCACCTCGCAAATAGTTTCTGCTATGATTAATAGCGGCACGAAATGGACTGTCGCTGCAGACGGCGCTACCGTCATTGTTGACGGCGCTCCGCTCAACATCTCCGCCAACGGGCGCATGGGCACACTGACAACTGAACTGACAGGCCGACATGTCGCTATCTCCACAAACGGAAAGACTCCATCGTATGGCGCATTTATCGCTCGATATAATGCTCCGATGACGGCTGTAGATGCTTATAGCGACGGTGAAATTTCTATTGATAAATCTATTTTGGTGCAGCGTAACGGTAAATGGCTGAAAACTGACTCTTTGCGCGTGGGCGATAAGGTGAAAACCGTGCTGACTATTAAGGCTTCTCGCCCGTTTAGCAATCTTGTGATTACTGACGACCGCGCTGCCACCTTCATGCCGAAAGTGCAAGTGGCCGGTTGGGTGTATGGCGACGGCATTTCTGCTTATCGTGAAAATGCTAACTCGCTAACTAATTTGTACATAAATTATATGCCTAAAGGCACATACCTCCTCGAATATGAACTGACAGCTAACAATGCCGGCCAATTTGCTTCGGGCCTTGCTACTGTCACTTGCTCTCAAGCCCCCGAACTTACCGCCCATTCTGCAGGCGATATCATCTCTGTTTACCCCAAATAATCTCTCGTAAGAGCATATTTTTTGTTAATTCATGCCAATTCCGTGTCAGTTTTGTCGGTTTTGGCATGAATTATGCTATTACTATTTGCGTAAATACGAATTTAAAATATAACCAAAAATAAAAATATTTTTATCATGAATGTAAAACCGTTAGCAGACAGAGTGTTAATTCAACCCATCCCTGCAGAAGAAGTTACAGTTTCAGGTATCATTATCCCTGACTCAGCTAAAGAAAAACCCCTCAAAGGTACTGTCTTGGCAGTTGGCCCCGGAACTAAAGACGAGGCTATGCAACTTACCGTCGGCGATGTTGTGCTTTATGGCAAATATGCCGGCACCGAAGTCGAAATCGACAACGAGAAAGTCCTCATCATGCGTCAAAGCGACGTTTTGGCTATCCTCGGTTAATACTCATTTAAGTTAACTATCACTTTTAAATTCCCGCAATCATGGCTAAAGAAATTAAATTCAATATTCAAGCTCGCGAAGAGCTTAAAAAAGGCGTTGACATCCTCGCCGATGCTGTTAAAGTTACACTTGGCCCTAAAGGTCGCAACGTTATCCTCGATAAAAAATTCGGCGCTCCCCACATCACTAAAGACGGTGTCAGCGTGGCTCGCGAAGTTGAACTCGAAGAACCCATGCAAAACATGGGTGCTCAACTCGTAAAAGAAGTTGCTTCAAAAACCGGTGACGATGCCGGTGATGGCACAACAACTGCAACTGTGCTCGCTCAGGCTATCATCAACGTTGGCCTCAAAAATGTTACCGCCGGTGCAAACCCCATGGACCTCAAACGCGGTATCGACAAAGCCGTTGAAACTGTTGTTGCTCAAATCAAAGCTATGGCTGAGCCCGTTGGCGAAGACTTCAAGAAAATTGAAGACGTTGCTCGCATCTCTGCTAACAACGACGAAAAAATCGGCTCTCTCATCGCTGAGGCTATGAAGAAAGTCAAAAAAGAAGGCGTTATCACTGTTGACGAAGCTAAAGGCACTGAAACTACTATCGACATCGTTGAAGGTATGCAGTTCGACCGCGGCTACATCTCTCCCTATTTCGTTACCAACACCGAAAAAATGGAGTGCGAAATGGATAGCCCCTACATCCTCATCTACGACAAAAAAATATCTAACCTCAAAGATATGCTTCCCGTGCTCGAAGCTACTGCTCAAAGCGGTCGCCCATTGCTCATCGTTGCCGAAGACGTTGACCAAGAAGCCCTCGCTACTTTGGTGGTTAACCGCTTGCGCGGATCTCTCAAAATTTGCGCTGTCAAAGCTCCCGGTTTTGGCGATCGCCGCAAAGAAATGCTCGAAGACATCGCTACTCTCACAGGCGGCGTAGTCATCAGCGAAGAAAAAGGCATGCAACTCGCTAACGCTACTCTCGAACACCTTGGCCGTGCCGAAAAAGTAAACGTTAACAAAGAAAACACCACTATCGTAAACGGTTCTGGCGAAAAAGAAGCTATCGCTGCTCGTGTTGCTCAAATCAAAGCTCAAATCGCTCAAACCAAGAGCGACTACGATCGCGAAAAACTTCAAGAACGCCTCGCTAAACTTGCCGGCGGTGTTGCTGTGCTCCACATCGGCGCTCCCTCTGAGGTTGAAATGAAAGAAAAGAAAGACCGCGTTGACGATGCTCTCTCTGCAACTCGCGCTGCTATCGCTGAAGGTATCGTGCCCGGTGGCGGTGTAGCTTACATCCGTTGCCTCAAAGCCCTCGATGGCCTCAAAGGTTACAACGATGACGAGCAAACAGGTATCGAAATCGTACGCCGCGCTATCGAAGAACCTATGCGCCAAATCGCTGCAAACGCAGGTGTTGAAGGTGCTGTAGTTGTTCAAAAAGTCAGCGAAGGCGAAGGCGACTTCGGATACAACGCTCGCAACGACAAATACGAGAACCTCTATCAAGCTGGTGTTATCGACCCCGCTAAAGTTACTCGTGTGGCTCTCGAAAACGCTGCTTCAATCGCAGGCATGTTCCTCACAACTGAATGTGTCATCGCTGAGAAGAAAGAAGAAAATCCCGTTCCCGCTGCTCCCGCAGCCGGTATGGGCGGCATGGGTGGCATGATGTAATCTCAATATTCCCCACATAAAAAAAGCGACGCTTCGGCGCCGCTTTTTTTTATGCAGGTTGTAAATAGGTATTATTTTGAGCGGTCAACGAGTGTGAACTCGGGCTCAGCACCGTTGGCTACGGTCACATATATTGTGGCTTGGTTTTGTGTGCCGTCAGGCATCTGTCCTTCAACTTTGAATTTGTAGTCTGTGCCCTCTTTGGTGACGCGTTTGCCTACTGTCAACGGTGTGCCCAACGGGAATTTATATCCGTCGCAAGCCGCATTAAATATCTTCACGTCGTCGTCGGTGACTGCTACATCTTTTGAATACTCGGGTAGGGACTCTACTGTGCCTTCAACATATCCGCTTTCTATCAAGAAACGCTTGATTTCTGCCGGAGCTTTATCCAAACGTGCATTGCGCACACCGTATCCCATCACCACTTTTGCATCCGGCAGGGCGCGTGCCACGTTTGCTGTTGCCTCATTGATGCCTCCGCTGCCAAACGTAGCAAAGGTCACAACCTTCTTGCCGGCAAGCTTATTCTTGCTCAAAAATGTAGCAACCGGCAGTGCGTATGTGCCGCCCCAAATCGGGAACCCTAAGAAGATTGTTGTGTAGTCATCAAAGTTCACGTCAATGTCTTTGATTGCCGGTTGTTCGCCGCTCTCAAGCTCCATGCGCCATCGCTCTATCGTTTCGTCGTACGACTCCGGATATGCTATCACCGGCTCTATCTCTGCTATATCTGCACCCAACTCGGTCTTGATTTCTTCAGCCACAGCTTTTGTAGCTCCGGTTTGTGAATAATATAGCACTAATACTTTTTCTGCTGCGGGGTTTTCTTCTGTCTCCGCTTTGTTCGATGTTTTTGTTGTGCAACCCGACATCAATACCGCTGTCCCGGCTGCCATTGCTAGTAGACAATGTTTCATTTTATTAAAATTTAAAGTTTTCCTCCGCAAATATACATCTTTTTCGTCGAAAGTTTGTAATTTTGCAGATAATTTGAATTATAATACAATCTCGAAATATGAACACTATTGCACCAAAATACGATCCGTCACAAGTTGAGGATAAGTGGTATGATTTCTGGATGAAACATAAACTGTTTCATAGCGTGCCTGATTCGCGTGAACCATACACCATTGTAATCCCCCCACCAAACGTTACCGGCGTGTTGCACATGGGTCACATGCTCAACAACACCATTCAAGATATCCTCATACGTCGCGCTCGTATGGAAGGCAAAAATGCACTCTGGGTGCCCGGCACAGACCATGCTTCTATTGCTACCGAAACTAAAGTTATCGGCAAACTCAAAGAACAAGGCATCAACAAAACCGATCTCACTCGCGAGCAATTCCTCGTGCACGCTTGGGATTGGACTCGCACTCACGGCGGCATCATCCTTCAACAATTGCGCAAACTCGGCGCTTCGTGCGACTGGGATCGCACCGCTTTCACTATGGACGAGCCCCGCTCTGAGGCCGTGACCAAAGTGTTCTGCGACCTCTATCGCAAAGGCCTAATCTATCGCGGCCTTCGCATGGTTAACTGGGACCCCGCTAACCGCACTGCTATCAGCGACGACGAAGTTTACTACGAGGAAGAACAAAGCAAACTTTACTACCTCAAATACTACGTCGCTAACGACCCCGAAAACCGTTATGCCGTTGTTGCTACAACTCGTCCCGAAACTATCATGGGCGACACCGCAATGTGCATTAACCCCAAAGACCCCAAAAACGAATGGCTTAAAGGTAAACGCGTGATTGTGCCCCTCGTTGGCCGCGAAATCCCCGTTATCGAAGACCGTTACGTCGATATCGAGTTCGGTACCGGTTGCTTGAAAGTAACCCCCGCGCACGATAAAAACGACTATATGCTCGGCAAAACTCACAACCTCGAAACTATCGACATCTTCAACGAGGACGGCACTGTCAGCGAAGCTGCCGGTATGTACGTTGGCCGTGACCGTTTCGACGTGCGTGAGGCTATCGCCAAAGACTTGGCTGCTGCCGGCTTGATGGAGAAAGTTGAAGACTACACAAACAAAGTCGGATTCAGCGAACGTACAAAAGTTGCTATCGAACCTCGCTTGTCTTTGCAATGGTTCGTTAATATGAAACACTTTGCTGACATCTCTCTCTCCCCGGTTATGGACAACCTCATTAAGTTTGTCCCCGAAAAATACAAAAATACATACCGCGTTTGGCTCGAAAACATACAAGATTGGTGTATCAGCCGTCAATTGTGGTGGGGCCACCGCATCCCCGCTTGGTACTACCTCGACGCAAATGGCGAACAGCAAATTGCCGTTGCCGAAACCGTTGAGAAAGCCCTCGATGTGGCCCGCACTCAATCAGGCAAAGCTGACCTTCAACTCTCTGACCTCACTCAAGATGAAGGCGCCCTCGACACTTGGTTCTCTTCTTGGTTGTGGCCTATCACTCTTTTCGACGGTATCAACA
>CAYSLD010000057.1:8561-12431 GCA_964431795.1 uncultured Bacteroides sp. | reverse complement strand
TGGGGCATCACGCGAACTTTCCACCCTTCGCCTTCCAGCACTCGGCGAGCGCCTTCTACCTTGTGAGCCGCTACCGGACTTGCCGGACTGCATATCGCTATTGTGTCGCCAGGCTGCAACGCCGCCGGAAAAATTATATCGTTTTCTGCCATTTCTGTACTATTATCAAACTGCAAAGTTACGGATAACTAATCAACACCCCACTATTTTTGAATAAAAAAATTAATTTCAACAAAATTATAACATTTAATTCTTTAATATTTAAGATTATCCACGTATCTTTGCAGCAGAAAACATCTCTAAAGTATTACATGGATTACTCGATTATCGACTTCCTCGGTTTACTTGGTGCCGTAGGCCTATTCCTCTACGGCATGAAAGTTATGAGTGAAGGCTTGCAAAAAGTCGCCGGTGAGCGACTGCGCAACATTTTGTCTGTAATGACTCGCAACAGATTTGCCGGACTCATGACCGGTTTCTTCATTACAGCCCTCATCCAAAGTTCATCTGCATCTATCGTCTTGGTTGTTAGTTTTGTGAACGCCGGACTTATGACGCTATCACAATCTATGGCTGTGATTTTCGGTGCCAACCTCGGTACCACTTTCACCACATGGATCATCTCACTCCTCGGATTTAAAGTCGACATCTCGGCTTTTGCAATCCCCCTTATGGCTTTCGCCGTGCCGATGCTCTTCTCTAAAAAGGGCCGCACAAAGTCTATCGGTGAGTTTGTGATTGGTTTCGCCCTACTCTTCATGGGCCTAAGCATGATTAGCGCCTACGTGCCCGACTTGCAAAAGAACCCCGACATGTTCGCGTTCTTGCAACGCTACTCTTCACTCGGCTTTGGCTCTGTGCTCATATTCTGGTTCGTCGGATTGGTTGTGACCATGGTAATACAAAGTTCTGCCGCAACATTCGCCATCTGCTTGGTGATGTTCGCCAAAGGTTGGATTGGCTTTGACCTCGCCTGCGCTATTGTGTTGGGCTCGGCTGTCGGCACAACTATCACCCCGTTGCTGGCTTCGCTGAGTGGTAATGTCGCCGCAAAGCGAACTGCTATGGGACACCTTCTCTTCAACATATTCGGCTCTATTTGGTGCTTGTCTATTTTCTACCTCTTCATCGCTATGATTACAAGCCTCTGCCAAAAAAGCGGTCTTGGCAATCCTAACGACCTATACAACTTCGTCACCAATCTCAAAACTGCCGACCCGGTAGTCTACAATAACGTATTCGCTAACTCTCTCCCCGCCGACCATCCCGCGCAAGCTCGCATCTCTCAAGCTGCCGGCCAAATCGCAGCTATGCAAGCCAGCGCCTCAATTTGCTTGTCTATTTTCTACACCGTTTACAAGCTCATCAACCTCACTATCATGATTTGGTTCACCAAATTCTACGTCAAAGCCGTTGAATGGTTGGTGCCCACTCGCAAACGCAGCGACGACGAATTTGGCCTCAAATTCATCCAAGGCGGCTTGCTCAGCTCTTCTGAACTTAGCATCGCTCAAGCCGAAAAAGAAATCGCCGTATTTGCCGAACGCGTTGGCCGCATGATTGGTATGGCACACACGCTAATTCACACTAAAGAACAAAGCGACGACTTCAACAAACTCCTCAGCCGCATCGAAAAATACGAAGACATCTCTGACCGAATGGAGCTCGAAATTGCTCGCTACCTCAACACCTGCGCTCAAGGTCGTCTGTCTAACGAAGGTAAACTCAAAATCTCAGGCATGATAAGCATCATCTCTGAAATTGAAAGCATTGCCGACTGCTGCTACGGCATTGGCAAAATCCTGCTCCGCAAAATCGAAAGCAAGGCCGAATTTACCGACGAAATTTATGCCAACATCGACCACATGTACGACAACCTCAACGAGGCTATGGCGCTCATGATACAGATGCTCGAAAACATCGAAAACATCGACGAAATGTCGATTATCGAAAGCTACAACAAAGAGCGCGAAATCAACAATATGCGCAACCAATTGCGCGGCGCAAACGTCAGCAACATCAACGAAAACCGTTACGCTTATCAAGCCGGTATTTACTACATGGACATCGTCAGCGACCTCGAGCGCACCGGCGACTACATCATCAACGTTGTCGACGTCTCTAAGCGCATGTTCGTACGCCCTAAAGCCAACGCATAACTTTTGCATAACACATAAAACACATCAATCAACAGCCGCCCCACCACTACGGACGGCTGTTTTTTTGCACATCTCAATTTTTATTTATAGCTTTGCCACAAAACTATTTTTACGTTATGAACATTGCCAAATCTTTTCTCGCCGCCGCTGCCATCTGCGCCGCCGGCAACATGGCCGCTCAATCTGCCGAACCCGACTCGCTAACTCTCGCCGTCGCAACTTCGATGAGCAAATCTATTGAGCAAAGCCTCGACAACATGAGCTCTATCGGCATCGACGTCAACAAACAAGCCTTCGCCAAAGCCCTTTTCATGGCACTAAACGGCGAAAACACCGGCTTCACCCCTCAATCTGCCGAGCAATTCATCGACCAATATATGCGCAAAGTGAACGGCGTGATGCCCGCAACCGTATCTGTCGAGTCGCAACAAGCATACCTCGACAAAATGGCGCAAACTCCCGGAGCAAAACGCCTTGACTCGGGCGTGATTTTCATCACCATAAAAGAAGGTACAGGCGCATACCCTACCGACGCCGACAAAGTTTCGGTCGAATGTTATGCCATCCTCTCTGACGGCTCTGTGTTCTACGAAACCGAAGAAGGTAAACCCGACGACTACGACGTAACCGGCGTGATTAAAGGTTTTGCCGAAGGCCTAAAACTCATGCGCCTCGGCGGAAAATATCGCGTGATCATTCCCTCTGAGCTTGCTTACGGCGAACGTGGCATAAACGGCGTTGTGCCCGGAAATGCAGCCCTTGACTTCACCGTAACTCTCGACGCTATTCAACCCAAAGACTCCTCTACCGCAAATTAATGTATCAGAAAATTAGCGGCGTGGCGCTGCGCACAATAAAATACAACGAACGCAACTCTATCCTCACCGCTTGGACCGCTGAGTTGGGCCGCGTGGCCCTGCTCATGCCCGCAGGCGCAGGCGCCGAAAGCCGCCGTCGCCGAGCTCTGACCATGCCGCTAAGCATCTTCGAAGGTCAAGTTGACGTGCGCCCCGGACGCGAAATTATGCCCGTGCGCGACATGCGCCCCGCAGCCGTCACCCCATCCCTCTCTTCGCACCCCATAAAAATCACTCTCGCCATGTTCCTGGCCGAAGTCCTCAACGCCGTTCTCAACGAAAACGGCCAAGCCGACATGGCCCTGTGGCAATTCATCAGCGAAAGCGTGGTCGCTCTCGACCTTGCCGACGACGACCAACTTGCAAACTTTCACCTGCTTTTCCTTTACCGCCTAGGAGTGCTATTAGGCATCGAGCCCGACATATCAACCTGGCAACCCGGACGCACATTCGACCTCGTTGACGGCATATTCCGCGCCGGTGCACCCACACACGGCAAATACATCGAAAGTGCCGAAGCACAAGCCATAATCGCACTGTCGCGCCTCACATTCCGCACCCTAAACCTTCTCCGCCTCACTCACGACCAACGCACACGCCTGCTCGACGGCATCCTACAATACTACACCATCCACTACGCCGCCCTCGCTAACCTCCGCTCCCTCGACATAGTCCGCACCCTCTGCCGCAACTAACCCCCCCCAACTAACTTATACGCATACCTAAAGGCATGCGATAGATTGAAAAAACACGCATTCCCGGGGTTGCGGGCGGCTCTGCCGACCTTACCCCGGGCTACTATCTTCGCACCGCTACGCGGTTTATTGCGCCGCGCTGCGGCTCTTTCGCAATAC
>CAYSLD010000057.1:0-8461 GCA_964431795.1 uncultured Bacteroides sp. | reverse complement strand
GATAGTAGCCCATAGCGAGGCTCGCGTAGCAGCCGATGCTATGGGTATGCGCCTACCATTTAACACGCACGGCGTAGCTGTGCGCATAATCACACCAACTCTTGAGGCAAATATTGCGGGTCAAAACTAACACCTCTAACTCGCAACATATTGGCCAACTCCTCTGATAAAGAACATGATCTATGGTGCTTTTTCTGATTGGCAATATATTTTTTAACAGCATCAACTTGACTTGGTGAATACGAGAAAACACCATATCCCTTTTGCCATGCGAACTTACACATTGTACGGTTTGTGCCATTAATCCAATTTGTTGTTGACACCTTAACATCCTTCACCATATCCGGGATACTTTGACGCGGATTATAGCCAATCAAGCAATGTACATGGTCTGACACTCCACCAATAATAATGGCATGATGACCGTTTGCTTTAAAAATTGAGGCAATATATGAATGTAAATTTTCTATCCACTGATCACCTATCAAGCCATCTCGGTATTTAACACCAAAAACAATATGTAAGTAGATATCACTATAGGTATTCATTGTTTAAGATTTTATTACCGCGTGAGGGCGAGGGCGGCGAGGGTGTAGACGTCGGTGCCGAGACCGGCGATGATGCCGCGGCACACCGGCGAAATGGCCGAATGATGGCGCACCTCTTCGCGTGCGAACACATTGCTGATGTGCACCTCAATCACCGGCAACGTAATGGCTGATAT
Organism: uncultured Bacteroides sp.; assembly: GCA_964431795.1. Taxonomy (GTDB): domain Bacteria; phylum Bacteroidota; class Bacteroidia; order Bacteroidales; family Muribaculaceae; genus CAG-873. Next base: position 7,737 of record CAYSLD010000057.1, on the reverse strand, counting down.
CGCATCAGCTATTGCCAACGAGGTGTGCGTGTAGGCCCCGGCATTGAGCACTACACCCAGATAGTTATCCGTGTCAAAGCCCACACGATGCAGCTCATCAATGATAGCCCCCTCGTGGTTGCTTTGTGCATATTCAACTTCTGCCTTTCCGGCCACTGCTTGTTGCACCGCAACGAGCACATTGTCCATGTTGTTCGAGCCATAGATTTGAGGTTCGCGACGGCCTAAGAGATTAAGGTTGGGGCCGTTAAGAATAAGAATTTTTTTCATCGTTTATTGACTTGTACTGTTGAAGTTGGAGGCAGAGTGCTGTTGCGACGGTCTACGGCATCAACGACCATGCGGCCAAGGTGCACAAACGACTGTGCTGCCAGCGAGCCGGTGGTGGCAATCGGGTTGCCCGAGTCGTTATGCTCGCCAACACTGGCAATCAGCGGTATCTGCGCTAAAAGTTCTATTTTCAATTCCTCGGCAAGACGCACTGCACCGCCGTTGCCGAATATGTAGTAGCGCTCCTCAGGGTGCAACTCGGGTGTGAACCACGACATGTTCTCTACCATGCCAAGCACCGGCACATTCACCTTCTCGCCGGTGAACATGGCAATGCCCTTGCGAGCGTCGGCGAGAGCCACCTCTTGCGGGGTTGACACTATCACAACGCCGGTGATGCCCAAGGTTTGCACAAGTGTGAGGTGTATGTCGCTCGTTCCCGGCGGCATATCAATCACAAAGTAGTCGAGCTCACCCCAATCAGCTTGCTCAATGAGCTGTTTCAGCGCATTCGACGCCATTGAGCCGCGCCACAGCACTGCACTGTTTTTATCTACAAGAAATCCTATTGACAGCAACTTCACACCATACTTTTCGATGGGGATGATGAGGTCGCGGCCATCTACCTTGTGCATAAACAGTTCGGCATCTTCAACGCCGAAAATCTTAGGCACCGACGGGCCGAAGATATCGGCATCGAGCAAACCTACTTTATATCCTTCGGCTGCCAACGACACTGCCAAATTGGCAGCTACGGTGCTCTTGCCTACGCCTCCCTTTCCCGAAGCCACACCAATGATGTTCTTCACTCCGGGCAATGCTTTTTCAGGCTTGGGCTGCGCCACTTGGCGAGTCTTCACTGCTATATTGCCGCGAATGTCTATCTCCGGGTCAGCGAAAGTGAGGATAGCTTGCTCGGCAGCCTTAACCACTGACTTCATGAACGGGTCGGTAGGCTTGTCGAAAATCAGCGTGAACGACACTTTTGCGCCGTCAATGCGCAAGTCGTCTTCAACCATGCCAAGTTCCACAATGTTTTTGCCGTTTCCGGGATAGCGCACAGTTTTGAGTGCGTCGAGTATGAGATTTGGATATAGAGTCTGCATCAGTAGGATAATTGTTATGTTAGTCTATTTTGTCGTCGTCATCGCCAAGCAACTGCGGACACTCAAGCTGACCGCGCGAGTACGAGCGATATGTGTCGCGCTCAATGTCGCTGTCGTCAATCTCTGTGAGCGCAGTGTCGGCATCAAGGTCAAAGGCCAAATATTTTATGGTGAGACCACGGTCCAACCATTGCTGCTCATAGTGAGTGCGTATGTCGAGTATCGACCCTGCTGTGCCGGGATTGGCATAGAGGTCGGCGGTGTCGGTAACTATTTTTATTGCTTCGCGATTTGCCAAACACATCTCGCGGGTATAAGTGTAGAGGAACGGGCTATCTGTCTTTAGATTTATGCGTCCTCCATCAGCCAACACCTTGCGATATAGCTGCATGAATCGCGTTGATGTCAAGCGTTTGCGCACCTTCTTCATCTGCGGGTCGGGGAAGGTTATCCATATCTCCTCTACCTCGCCCGACGCGAAAAAGTTCTCAAGCAATTCAATTGATGTGCGCACAAAGGCCACATTTTTCATGCCTGTGCGCTGTGCTTCGGTGGCTCCCGACCACATGCGGGCGCCCTTAATATCGATTCCGATAAAGTTTTTGTCTGCAAATCTGCGCCCTAGGCCTACGGTATATTCGCCCTTGCCGCAGCCTAGCTCCAGCACTATCGGGTTATCATTACCGAAGAACTCGCTTTTCCACTTACCTTGCAAGGGAAAACCGGTGGTTTTAAGCACAGAATACGGGTATTGGAACACGAAATCAATCTGTTCCATCTCGCTAAATTTCTTTAATTTGTTTTTTGCCATGCGCTATTTTATTTGCGTATGAGTTTGAGAGTGGCACTATCGCCGTTAGTGAGTGTTACTGTCACAATATATATATGTGTGCTAAAGTCGGCAGTGTTTATCGACGCACTGTCGGCATTAACATTTACATTTGTCAAGGTTTGACCTGCAACATCATAGAGAGCCACGCGAGCCAAGTCGCAGCCTGTGGCAACTATTTGCAGCAAATCGCCGTCAAAGCGAGCCTTCACATTTGCTTTGCCCGCTGCTATACTTTCTGCAACACCGGTGTTGGTGTCAAATAAAAATTCTTTCCATTGCTCGGCACTCTTAAATGCTTGGGTGGCATTCTCGTCTGTTGCCAAAGCAACTTTGCTTTGAGCCACATTGTGCCACACATCTGTGCCTAGTTCGGGCACCTCGCTGAGCGCTGATGCATCCAACTTTGACAATCCGGTCATTCCGGTCATGGCATTGTCGCCAATATAGCTCAATGTGGCCGGCAAAACCAATTCGCTGATGCTCTTTGTCTCGCTGAGCACATAGTCGGGCAACTCGCTCACTCCGGGCATACTGAATGTGCTGATTGATGTGCAACCTAAAAATGCACCTTCGCCTAGTGTGGGAGCGTCTGATTGGTTAAATGTGACTTTTTGCAATGAGGTGTTATTGGCAAAAGCACGAGCACCGATTGTTGCCAATTTTGATGACGAGGTGAGGTCAAGCTCGGTGAGTGCTGTGCCGTCAAAGGCGCCCTCGCCTATTGTTTTAATTTTTTCGCCAAAGCCGAATTGTTGCAAGCCCGAGCAACCCATAAATGCATAGTCGCCGATTGAGGTGAGATCCTCACTTCCGGCCACCGTGGCAAGCTTTGTGCAGCGTGCAAACACGCCCTCACCCACCTCGGTGTTATTACCGAGCACAATTTCAGTGATATTTGCGCAGTTGCTGAATGCATACGTGCCGATTGTGCACTCGGGCACGGTCAGCGTGGTCAGTCCGTCGCAGCAAGCAAAGGCAGCCGAGCCTATGCCGGCAACGTTTGCGGGCACGGTCAGTGCGGTTATCTTTGTTCCGGCAAAAGCAAAATCGCCGATAGTGATAGCGCCCGACGTGGGCAACACTACCTCGGCGAGTGATGTTCCGGCAAATGCGCCTGCCGGTATCAGATTGGCTGCATAGTCGGTTTGGCCGTTCAGACTGTCGCCTGAATAGCTCTCAATAACTGCATCGCCCAGATTGAGCGATGTCAACGATGTTAGGTTCTCGCTAATGAAAAATAGGTCTTTAGCGTTCAGTTTTCCGCTCACTGTGAGCGTTGTGGTGTTGAGATCAGTAATAAGTGAAGACAACGTGCCTGACTCCGGAACATTCACATCTAAGGCGAATGTATTAGTGCTGAGCAGTGCGGCGCCGGCAAGTAATATAAGTTTTTGATTGTTCATTTTAGCTATTTATGCTATGTGTCAAACTGTTGCATTGTCGCATTTGTAATGTGCAAATTTACAAAAAAATCATTTACTCACAAAAATATGCTCTTATAGGCACAAAAAAAAATTACTCGTCGTCACGACGGGTAACCTTTTTAACCTTAAATCTAATACCATGAAAAACACGATGCAAAGTTACAACAATTTTTATGTTGTACAACATGTTTCTACAACATTTTTTCGCGTCTTAACATCATTTAACTCATCCTACCCTTTTCCGGCAGATTTTTTAGTGGCAATAACCTTCATGACGTGTACCACAATCTTTCGTGGCGGGAGGCACGAACTTGTAGTTAACCCCGGAGAAAGCGCGAGGCACGAGCGCGTCTCCGGGGACGAGGCTGTGTCAATTTTGACACAGCCTCGCACATATAAAACGTTAACTATTTGTATTAGTAGATATAGAGACCGGTGGCGTATGTGCCATACCATGAGCTATATGACGGTGCACCTATGGTGAAACGGATATAGCGGCATTTAACAGTCTTGGCAAACTTACAAGCTATCGACTGTGCATTCGACGGGAAGTTGCCATCACGTGTCCATTCTTTCCAGCTGCTGCCATCCTTGCTGACTTCTACTTTTGTGAATGACTTAATTGAGTAGTACCAAGCATAGAATGTGAAGCGGAAGCCATTGACGTTGATTGCTTCGCCTAAGTCAGCGGTGAGTGCCATTCCTTCTTCCAAATAGAAATAGCCTGAACCGGGTGAGGTGAGCAAATATGAACATTCTGATGTAAGCTCATAGTCTGTGTTGTAACTGTCGTATGAACTTGTCACTGTCCACGAGGCCGGAGTGAGAGCCGAGCCAAGACCAACTGCCGATGCACTTGTGCCGACAGAGTATGTGGGCGGAGTGTTGCTGATTTGCAAATATGCAACCTCAGTTTCAAGTGCGGCACCTACACCGTTAAACGATGTCACTTTTATGGGCACAAGATATTCGTCGCCGTCGGCAACTCCGGTATAGTCACCGAGAGTGAGCTTAAGGTCGGCTGAGATATCGCCGGTAGCAATAGTGAGCTGGCTGCTCGACAATGTAGCATCAATAGCCTTATACTCTGTGCCGTTTGCGCTGTTATAGTCGGCAATAAGCGAATTGTCAATTTGCAAGCCGAGAGTGATTGCATCGTCAGCTGCCCATTCGGCAGTGGCAAAGCCCTCAATAGTGTAGTTTGTAAATGCTGTTTGCCAATCGGCCTCATCTGTGTCAATAGTGAGAGACGCAGCATCAACATTCACTTTATTGGCACGATAAGTTGAGTTGTAGGTCAAGAACACACGGCTGCTTTCGCTGATTGACACATTGCCGCCCGATACTTTGGTGATAACAACCGGAAGGATCAGGTCGGTAGCATCTTTCATGAAGCCGCTGCGGTCAGCAAAACTGATGCTGATACTTTCTGTTGACACATACTTACCTTGCTCAATTGTCAGCGTGGGGTTGACAATTGTTGCACCGGTGAGGAATGTATATTCTGTGCCGTTGGCTGTGTTATACTCCTCAACCAAACTCTCGTCGATGGCAACCTGAACAGTGATATTTGCAGGAGCCGCCTTGGTCAAGCGCACGGGCACCAACGTCAAGGGGTCAGAAAAATCTGTGAGGAAATTACCGTTTGCCTTATACTCTACAGCAGCGTATGTCTCATCGGGCTGATATAGGTAAGCGAAGTTTGTTTCGTAGTCAACGCCGTCATTATATTCGGGACCGTCGTCGTAGCAAGAGCTGAGTGGCAACACTACCGCTGCGACTGCGCTGAGCGAGATATATTTGATATATTTATTCATGATAGTCTGTTTTACTCGAATGATACTTCTTGCCATGATTTAACGTTTGCATCGCTACCGTTTGAGGCTGATCCGATAGTGACGTTGTGGCCGTTGCCGGTAACATCGTGAAGCACTGAGCCTTCGCCTTCGTTCATCGGAAGGTAGAACACAAGGTTGGGGTCGGTGTATTTCACTTCTTTATTCATATTCTTAGCTATTTGAGCGGCTGAGCGCACGGTCTTCCAAAGACGCACTTGTGCCATTTGCACATAGTCTTTGAAGTAGGTTGAACCTGAGCTAATCATGTTCAAACCGGTCACTGTCAACACTGTGCCGGCTGCTGCTGTTGAGCTGTTACGCTCCACACCGTTCACGTAAAGTGTAACCTTACCTGTTGTTGAGTCGTAAGTGTGAGCAAAGTGATACCATTTGCCCCATTCAAGCGGAGTTTCGTTGGGGTCTCCTGAGTCGTAGTTCGCATCTATACCAAGTGTCTTAATTTGCAAGAAGTTGTACACGTTGCGGCCGTTTACGGTGTAAACAACGTCACCAAAGCGGATATACAACTCTGCATTTGCTTGGAATGAGAACAGTGCTTGGTTGTTGACGGTAAAACCACCGGTGTTGCTGGGGTTTTGCACACGTGCCCACCACTCAAGTGTGAGCTGCGGCAAATCAACCGGAGTGTCCCAATCCATCGACATTGCGTTAGCATAGTAGAACTGTGGCACTTTTTGTTTAAGCACCTTGCTAAACTTGATGATGTATGAGCTTGAAGCGTTCGTAGCCTCAATGCCTTGAGCATTTGAGATAGCCACGGGAATTGCATATTCCACACCACTTTCGCCCTCAAACGATGTAACCTCGATAGGCACTAGCGATGATGTTTCGCCGGCAGGGATAGTCACTGTCTTGTTGAACGACACATATTGCTCGGGGGCAATCTGATACTCTGTGTCGTTACGGTCATTATAGGCTTTGAGTTTGCTCTCGTCGAGAGAAAGACTCACTGTCACATCTTTTTCGGCAGGTTGTGCCAAACGTACTGTAATATTTGTTGTGCTCACAGTGCCGGCATCGCCCAAAGTTACGTCTGAAATGTAATCAGAAGCAGCCTCAGAAATATACACACGGTTGTCAATCACATCGTTTTTGGGGTCGCAACTGACCATGCCAACAGCGATAAGACCGAGGGCCAATATATTGAATGCTATTTTTTTCATTTTTTATTCGAATTAATGTGATTTACTTTGTGATGGGCGGATTTTGTGTGGCTATGCCTTGACGCACATACGGATAGTCCGGCTTGCCCGAATAGTCATATTCTATGTGATAGGCGCCCATGCCGGCATGTGGCAAACCCAGGTGGTTCTTGTAGGTCATTTGTTGCAAGAACAGCGGTTTGTCGGCTGCACGCTCAAAGGTAGTGCAGATGATTGACTTAGCCAATGCCTCTTCAAACACATCGGGCTTGTGGCTCTTCACACTGTCAAAGAACGAATCAAGTCCACTGTGGTTGAGCTCGTATGTTTGCCACATAATGTAGTCAAGTGAGAGCACAACGTCTTCGTCGAGCAAATCGTAGTAGCTCAACCAACCGGTGCCGCCGGGGATATCCACGCAAAGCATTTTGCCGGTCTTGTCAAACTCACTGCGCAGGGTGCGCAAAAACTCGTTGCAAACATTGCGCATGCTAAAGTTCATGAGCGTACCCGTTGCCTCCATGTCCAAGTCATATCCACCAATGTTATACTTATTGCAAGTATCAACAAGGGCCAATGCATACTTCTTGGCGGCGGCTATGCACGACTCTTCGTCGCTCGAGTCAAAGCCCCAAAATTCTTCGGCCGTATAGCCTGACGGTGTGATGTTCTCACCGATATTGCGAGCTGTCCACGACATCACGGTTTTTGAACCGCGAGCTTGGAAGGCATCGAGGTCGGCTTGCTGTGCTTCGGAGAGATTACCCCACACCAGCCACAAACCAACAAAGTCTACCGAGTCGGGCAAGCCTATCAGCGAATTTGATTTTGCGCCCGCAGCCCAGCTACCAAACCATCCGAACATCACCTTGTGCGGCGATGCAAAATACTCTTTGAGGTTATTTGCGTATGCCTCGGTGTTGGCATCTGAGTGGAAGTAATCTTTGGCTTCTGTTTCGGTCCAGTCGCTGCACGAGGTGATGACTGCAGGGATTGCAATCATGGCAGCTGCTGCTAATATTATAGATTTTAGTCCTTTCATTGTTCCAAAATTAATAGGTTATTAATTCTTTTTAGCCCACCAAAGATCTGTTGCACCGGTGT
>CAYSLD010000056.1:0-12589 GCA_964431795.1 uncultured Bacteroides sp. | reverse complement strand
GTACCACTGGGGTTGAGCACATACACAACGTAGTCGCGCGAAGCGAAAAGTTGCGGAGAGTAAGCGTGAGTGATTGTGCGCTGAGTGGGCAGTGTGCCACCGTAGTAGTAAACGATTACCGGGTATTTTTTGTTGGGGTCGAAACTGGGCGGGTAGATGATGTTACCATCAATGACGGTGCCGTCAGAAGAAGTAAATTTCCAGGGCTCAGCTTTGCCAAGTTCAATTTTAGAGAAGCGGTCGGCAGACGGGTCAAGGATTAGAGTATTCTTTTTTGTTTTGGGGTCGTAGATGTAGCCTTTTCCGGCATATTCATATCCTTGTCCGTTGTAAGCAATCACGCCGGGGTTGTATTCTGAAATCGAGAAGCTGCGAGTGACATCAACTTTGGTGTCAAGTTTTTCGAAAGAGCGTGATTTGGGATTGTAGCAGTAGATGGGGAGATAGAAACCATCTTGAGCGGTGAAGTAAATTTTGCCGTCGCCTTTATTCCAAGTCACGATGTTGTCAATACATGGGTCGAAATCGCGAGTGATGGGGTCAACTTTGCCTGAAGCGCGGTCGAGTATGAACATTTGTATGTCGTAGTCGTTGGCGATAGGTTCTTTACCTGTTTTTTGACCGATTTTGTTGAAAGCAGCAGCCGAGCCGGTGAGCAATATTTGCTTTTCATCGGGAGAATATTGAGCTCCGGTGATAAATTGAGGGCCGGTAGCGACAATAGTGTCGGCCTTCATTGTGTTGAGGTCAAGCTCGTAGATTGTGCTTTCGATGAATGGGCGCACGGTTGATTTCTCGCTTGTTGTAGAAACGAGTATTTTTGAGCCGTCGGCACTGATATCGTTGAGAGAAGTTGTGTGGTTGCCATAAGTGAGTTGTTGGCTGAGGCCTGTTTCGAGGTCATATTTCATCAGCCAAGAACGTGTGCGAGTGCCGGGAATGCGGTCTTCAGGAGAAGCGTAACGACGCAGCGGACCTTGTTCTTTGATGCCTTCGTCGCTCTTGTCGTAGATGAAGTATTTGCCGTCGGGACTCCAATCAAAACGTCCGGCGGGCACACCACAATAAGTGAGCGTTTGTTTGCCGGTTTTGGGGTCTACCAAGTAGATATCATCACCATCCTTATTTTTTTCAGTGAAATAGAGAGTGCTACCTGTGGGCATCCAAAGGCAGCGGCTATCAATATTTTCGTTTATGACTTTACCGGTTTTGAGGTCGGTGATAGTAGCGAAGTAGTGAGAGTGACGAGCGTCAACGTAGTCATAGCCACGAGTGAGCAAATATTTGCCGTCGGGACTAATATAAACTTTATCGAGGCGGCTGCCATACTCTGAATCGTCGAGGGCGAAACGACGTTTGAGGTTAGCTCCCGATGCGAGCTCAACATCCTCAAAACCTTCGTCGGGCACATATTCGACTTTTACAGTCGGGGCAACAGAGTCGGTAGACTGAGAGAGCACACGCACGGCGAGCACATAGTCGCGTTCGGGCTCGAGTCGCACGTTTGCGGTGCGTTCAGACGAGCGAGACAAAGAGTCGCGCTCCACGCTTTCTTTTTTGGCAAGTTCGCTACCATCGAGCAAAATGGCAAATGGAGCTTGCGATGACACTTTGATTTTGCCTTTGGCAAAACGCTGAGCGCGAATGTTAGTTTGCAGCACGTGCAAAATGCCGTCGGCCGAAGCTTCAGCGAGCGAGATAGTGCCATTGTTGTCGGCCTTTGTTTCACTAAGATTATTGAGCGATTTAGACATTTTCGAGCTCAATAAATTAGTAGCTTTATACTTATCACCTTTAGGATTGATAGAGTCGTTCATAAAAGGCATTTTCACCTTCACCGACGTGCTCTGCCAATCAGAGATGACAGTATCGGCACTTGCAGCGACAGCGACGAGCGTTGCAGCAGCGCCAATAAAAATCAACTTTTTCATAAGCTTAGGGTTTATAGTTATTATTGTATTATGTTTAAGTTAATTGAAGAACCGCAGATAATAAATAATTTGTGGTTATGTCGGTGGCAAAGTTAAATTAATTTTTTAATTCTTGCAAATGATTTTTAGGTATGTTTCGGTACAAAAATGCAGAAAAGTATTTAGAATAGGAACAAAATTATTAACTTTGTGGGAAATGTTGATACATCGTATTATAAAACTTAAAAATCAATCTCTCTGAAAAAAGATGAATAAAACAGTAATTGCTACAATATTTGCAACATCTATGATAGCAACATCATGTAATAGCACAGCTAAAGTAACGGCAAGTGCAACAACAAAACTTCAAAATAAATTGGAGTACGCGCTCAATTCGCATAAGGTGATGTTCGGACACCACGACGACCCTGTGTATGGCCATACATGGGTGGGTGAAGAAGGCCGCTCGGATATACTCGAAATAGTGAATGACTATCCGGCTGTGATGAGTTGGGACTTAGGCGGGCTTGAGCTTGGCGACAGTCTGAACCTTGACGGTGTGCCGTTTGAGCGTATGCGCCGCGAGGTTGCAGCACAGGATGCTCGCGGAGGCGTGAACACATTCAGCTGGCATTTGCGCAACGCGGTGAATGGCGGCGACAGTTGGGAGTTGTCTGACACTTTGATAGTGCACAAGATAGCAACAGACCCTGAAGTTACCAAGCGCTATCGCGAGCAATTGCATAAGGTGGCAAAATTTCTGAATTCGCTGACCGACGCTGACGGTAATAAAATAGGTGTGATATTCCGCCCGTGGCATGAGCACACAGGCAGTTGGTTTTGGTGGGGCAAAAATTTGAGTTCGGTTGAGGACTATAAATTTTTGTGGCACGAAATGCGCAAGGTATTTGACGCAGACGGAGTAGACAATGTATTGTGGGCCTACTCGCCTGACCGCGTAGAGACAGCCGAGCAATATCTTGAGCGCTACCCCGGTGATGAATATGTTGACATCATGGGCCTTGACGTTTATCACTTTGACGGCGAGAACGGCATAGATACATATAAAAAGGCGGTGAGCACCGGATTGAAGATAGCTAGTGATTTAGCCAAAGAGCGTGGCAAAATTCCGGCATTGACCGAGACCGGGCTCGAGTCGCTGACCATCAGTGATTGGTACACGAGCATACTGCTGCCGTTGCTCAAAGAGTCGCCTGCCATCAGCTATACGGTGGTGTGGCGTAATGCTCACAACAAGCCCGAGCATTTCTATGTGCCCTACAAAGGACATGCCGCAGAGGCCTCATTCAAAGAATTTTACAACGACAGCACTACACTTTTTGCCAAAGACATGATTGCAATAAAGTAAAAAAGTTGTAAGTTTGCAGCAAATACATAAAACGCCATGAGCAGAAAGAGAAAACAAAAGGAATTGACCGGCCTCGCGCTGCGCATAGAGCAAGGTAAAAACTTTGCGCTACGCATTTGGGACTATTGCCGCGACGGGGTGTGGAGCGACACACGTCAACATTGGTGGGTAAACATCATCAAGACACTTAATTTGTCGTTCAAATCGTTCACCGACACAAACTTGCAAGCGCAAGCTTGTGCCATGACCTATCGCACCACGTTGGCGCTGGTGCCTGCTCTGGCTATGTTATTTGCAATAGGCCGCGGCTTTGGATTTCAGTCGGTGCTGCACGATGAAATGTATGCCATATTTCCGGGACAAGGAGAGACGGTAAATAAAGCTATGGAGTTTGTTGACTCATATCTCAACCAATCATCCGAAGGCATATTTGTGGGCATCGGTTTGGTGTTTTTGTTGTGGACATTGATCTCACTGTTGGGCAACATTGAGTCGACATTTAACCTTGTGTGGGGAGTGAAACAAGGGCGCAGTTTTTGGCGCAAAATCACTGACTACACTTCGATGTTGCTGATATTGCCGGTGCTAATGATATGCAGCAGCGGTATTTCGATATTCTTGTCGTCGACACTGCAACAAGCATTTACCTTTGAGTTTATGACACCGCTCATAAAGTTGGGCTTTCAATTGGCGGGATGGATATTCACATGGTTGTTTTTTGCGGCTATGTTTATACTAATTCCCAACACAAAGGTAAAGCTTAAGAATGCGCTGATAGCCGGCATTATTTCAGGCACAGGATTTAGAATATTGCAATGGTTGTTCGTCACCGGACAATTGTATGTAACAAAGTATAATGCTATCTATGGTAGCTTTGCATTTTTGCCGTTGTTGCTGCTGTGGATACAGCTGACATGGATGGTATGTTTGTGCGGTGCGTTGGTGTGCTATTCGTCACAAAACATATTTTTATATGCAATGTCATCGCAGGTGAACGATATATCGAGTGACTACCGACGCAAAGTCACCGTTGCCGTAGCAGCAATAATAGTGCGCCGATTTGTGGCCCAAAAGCCGTCGCTCACAGCAATTGAAATTATTGACAGTGCCGGCATACCACCGCGACTAACCACAGATGTGCTCGATGATTTGGTGCGCGCCGGCATTATTGTGCGCGTGGTGACCGACGAAAAGACAGAGACTTACGGATATCAACCGGCAATCGAACCGGCAAAAATTACGCTTGAGCTATTATTCAACCGCCTTGACAGCATAGGCTGCTCTAATTTCATTCCTGACTTTGCCGAGCAATTTGGCGACGCCGTGAAAGTTGTTGACGTAGCCAATGACGCATCCGGAAAAGTCGCCGCTAACACATTGATACAAAATCTAAAAATAGATATTTAACCAATAGATAACAATATTAACAAGATGAAAAAAGTAATTGCAACAACCGCTGCACCCGGTGCAATCGGTCCCTACAGCCAAGCTATTGATGCCGGCTCATTTGTTTACGCATCAGGCCAACTTCCCATCAACCCCGAAACCGGAGCAATGCCCGAAGGCGTCGCTGCACAAACAGCACAATCTTTGGCAAATGTGAAAGCTATACTTGCCGAAGCAGGCTTGACACTCGACAACGTAGTTAAGACCACAGTTTTCCTTGCAGACATGGGCGACTTTGCAGCAATGAACGAAGTATATGCTGCAAATTTTGCCGCGCCCTACCCTGCACGCTCAGCTGTAGCCGTAAAAACGCTGCCGAAAAATGCTTTGGTAGAAATTGAGGTTATTGCTGTGCGATAAACCCGAGGAAATCGGCAACAACAAAGGTGCTACCACCTACATAAATCATAGAGCTCTTGTCGGCATCGGCAAGGGCTTTTTTGTATCCGTCAACAACGGTAGCAAAAGTTTCGCCAACAATACCGGCCTTAGCTGCTTGTGCTGCGACATCCGTAGACTTTGCAGCACGTTGGTTTGACGGTTGCACGAAATAGTATTTAGCCGATGTGGGCATGAATTGCAAGATGTGTGTGATATCTTTGTCATTGACAAAGCCGATGACAATGTGCAGGTCTTTATCTACGGCTTTCAGGCGCGGGCCAAGATATTGCCAAGCGCCAACATTGTGACCGGTGTCGCAAACAGTGAGAGGAGCGTCGGAAGTTTTCATCCAACGGCCGAGTAAACCGGTGAGTGAGCAAACATTCTCAAAGCCTGTTCGCACGGCTTGAGTGGCTATATTAAAGCCCCGGTGAGCGAGCACATCAAGAGCAGTGAAGATGGTGCGGGCATTTAGCCATTGGCAACCGCCCACAAGTTCGCCATGCACCTCGCCCCACGATTTGGTTTGATAGCTAATGAAGCTCGGAGTGGCGGTGTGCGCAGTGAGTATATCGGTATCTTCGGCAAAGGAGATTGGCGCGTTTACGCTTGCAGCTTTGTCGGCAAACACTTTGCGTGTAGCGGCATCCGATTCACCTATTACTACAGGCACTCCGGGCTTGATAATTCCGGCTTTTTCAGTGGCAATTTTCTCGATAGAGTCGCCGAGCAAAGCGATATGGTCAAGCGAAATATTAGTGATAATAGATAGTTCGGGAGTAATTATATTGGTTGTATCGAGCCGTCCACCCAATCCGGTTTCGATAACGGCATAATCAACATTTTCGCGGGCGAAATGCTCAAAAGCCATAATCGTGGTAAGTTCGAAAAAAGAAGGGTCAACATCAGCATTGATATGTTGATAGCGCTCAATGAAGTCAATCACCAGTTCTTTGGCTATCGGTTGTCCGTTCACACGAATGCGTTCACGGAAGTCGAGCATGTGAGGCGAAGTGTAAAGGCCGACTTTGTAGCCTGCCGACTGCAAGACAGCAGCAATTGTGTGTGCAGTTGAGCCTTTGCCGTTTGTGCCGGCAATATGTATAGATTTAAATTTGGTGTGAGGATTAGAGAATGCCTCGCTCAGTGCATAAGCAGTGTGCAAGCCCGGCTTGTAGGCTGTAGCGCCCACATTGTGAAAGGCTTGCAAGCGAGTGAACATGAAATTTAAAGTCTCTTCGTAGTTCATTGATTTAAAATATTATATATCCGGCAATAGCAGCCATGAAGATAACTGCAATGGGGTGAATTTTAGTGAAATATACAATGCAAAAAGATGCTACACATAGAGCAATGCTCCAACAAACATCGTAAGTTTCCGTGCCAAAGTTAGCCGAGTTCATCAGCAACATCGCAGCCGATGCTATAAGGCCAACTACCACCGGACGCAAACCGGAGAACATACCTTTAACTATAGTAGACTCTTTGTGTCGGTCAATGAGGTGACTGGTTTTCGCTACGAGTACAAACGATGGAATGATGACAACCAGTGTGCAGAGCAACGAGCCCATCACACCCCACCACCAACCGGGATAGCCATTAGCTTGCGGAGCTACATATCCTATATATGTTGCAGAGTTGATGCCGATCGGACCTGGAGTCATTTGCGAGATAGCCACAATGTCAGTGAATGTTTTTTCAGTCACCCAACCGGGAGTAACAATTTCGTTTTGTATGAGTGCAAGCATGGCATAACCGCCACCAAAGCCAAACAAACCAATCACGAGATAGCTGCAAAGCAGACGTATGAAAATCATTTTTCAGAGTCGGCCTCCTCACCGGAATTAGCGTTGCGGGCAACAGCACGTTTGGCAATAATAATGCCTCCGATGCCTCCGATAGCAATCCACAAAATAGGATTTGAGAGCACCGGAATTTTTGACCAAATGAGCAGAGCCACAATTATGGGGATGAAAATAGTTTTAGAATTTAGTTTTGCCGCTTTAGCCGAAGAAATCACGGGAGCGACGATGAGGGCAACCACGGCGGGGCGTATGCCTTTAAACACTTTAATGAGCACCGGATTGGTATTTATCAGTTCGGGGGTCAAAAAGATGGCTATACACAAAATAATCAAGAAAGAAGGCATGATAGTTCCGGCAGCAGCCATGATGCTACCGCGACGTGCGCGCACTTTATCGCCCACGGCAACCGCAATATTAACAGCAAGAATGCCCGGCAAAGACTGCGCAATAGCCAGTAAATCAAGGAAATCTTCGCGCTCAATCCATTTGTGACGGTCAACAATTTCACGTTCTATGATAGAAATCATAGCCCAACCGCCGCCAAAAGTGAAAGCGCCAATTTTAAAGAATGTAGTGAATAATTGCCACAACGAGGCGTTCATAATAAAGTAGTAAATTGGTTAATTCGGGCACAAAATTACTAAAAAGCTACCTAACGAGTGCCTATATTAAAGGAATATTTAGTAATTTTGTCGCAAAATAATAGATAAACCGATGAAGCAACCAAACGACAAATCACAAAGTGCGTTTAAACGAATGCAACAACGCCACCCAATCATCAGCACAATAGTTTTAGCTTTTATAGCTATCTGCATATTTTTATTCCTGATTATTAAGTTTTTAGACATCTGGACACATCACGGATCGACCTCAACGGTGCCTGATGTGAAAGGCTTGACATACGACCAAGCTTGCGATGTGCTTGAAGAGGCAGACTTGAAAGTAGTGATATCTGACTCAATCTATGACGACAAAAAAGCTCCCGGCTCGGTTGTAGAAGTGTGGCCTAAACCCGGAGCTGTTGTTAAAACCGGACGCGAGGTTTATCTCACTATAATCTCATTCTCACCGCGCCAGGTTGTGATTGATATACCCTTGACCGACATCTCAAGCCGTCAAGCAATCAGCTATTTGAATAACCGCGGCATCACCTCAATACAAATTTTGCGTGTGCCGTCAGAATATCCCGACATGGTAGTGGCCGTAAAAGCAAACGGACAATATGTGACACTTGGCAGCCGCATACCCACAAACGCAACTGTGACACTTGAAGTTGGACAACTTGAGCAAAACGAATATCAATCATCGTCGAGCGACGACCTTGATGCCGCAATCGACTCACTGATATCAAGTGACACTGATGACGAAACACTTAGCGACCCCATTTATGATTAATAAAGACGACGAACTCGACAATATCACTTCGGAATACGAACTCGACACCTACGACGACAACGAGAGCGAAGAAGGCGGCCAAGAGCTGTATGAGCATTTTCGTTTTGTTGTTGACAAAGGTCAGCAATTGCTGCGCATTGACAAGTTTCTGACCGAACGTTTGCAAAACTCCAGCCGCAACCGCGTGCAGCAAGCTGCCGAAGCCGGCTGCATACTTGTGAACGGCAAGGCAGTGAAGTCAAACTACCGAGTGAAGCCGCTCGATGTTATACAATTGGTAATGGACCGCCCGCGCTATGAGTTTGAAATCATAGCCGAAGACATACCACTTAATATAGTTTACGAAGACAGCGACGTGCTTGTGGTGAATAAGCCGGCAGGACTTGTTGTGCACCCGGGACACGGCAACTGGACAGGCACACTAGTCAACGCATTGGCTTGGCACTTTAAAGATACGCCCGAATATGACGTGAACGACCCGCGTTTGGGCCTCGTGCACCGCATAGACAAGGATACGTCGGGATTGCTGGTAGTAGCAAAGACTCCGGATGCCAAAACGCACCTAGGCCGCCAGTTCTACAACAAAACCACAAAGCGCGAATATGTGGCAGTTGTGTGGGGTGAACCAAATCCGGCAAACGGTCGCATTGAGGGAAACATAGCCCGCTCAACCAAAGACCGTATGCAGATGGACGTATATCCCGCCGGCGGAGAAATAGGCAAACACGCAGTGACACACTACTACACGCTCGAACAGTTTGGGTATGTGACGGTGGTGAAATGTGTGCTCGAAACCGGGCGCACGCACCAAATACGTGTGCACATGCGTCACATTGGCCACACATTGTTTAACGACTCGCGCTATGGCGGAGATGTGATTTTGCGCGGAGAGCGCACGGCAAAGTACAAGCAATTTATAGAAAACTGCATGAACATTTGTCCGCGACAAGCTTTGCACGCACGCACCTTGGGCTTTGTGCATCCACGCACAGGAAAAGAAATGTTTTTTGAAGCGCCGATACCCGACGACATGAGCCAACTCATTGAAAGATGGCGTCGTTACGTGCAGGGACGCAACGAAAACACATGATTTGTGCGGTGAATGAACAAATCTTTTTTTGTCAATGTTAGAAAATTATATTAACTTTGGCATATCAAACTAACAAACTAAAATTATAGCCGGTAAAAATCCGGCAATATATATAATGTCTGATAACGCAAATCATATATCAATACCTGCCGAGTTGGCAGAAATAGCTCCTTATGGCGAGTTGCAATTTCACGACAAGCTTGCAGCACTGGTTAAAGAACCGGGGTTTGAGCATGCCGTGCGCTATGTCATGAAGGATTTAGACTATGACGCTTTTTGTGAACAATTGCTCAGTGTTAAAACGCAAAAAGATTTTCAGATTAAGGTTATGGGCGACTTCCTCACCTTCTTAGAGAAGTCGACCACAGCAGGAGTCACCGTCAGCGGATTGGAGAACATAGACAAGACATCAAGCCACATGTTCCTCTCAAACCACCGCGACATTGTGCTCGATGCCTCATTCTTAAATCTCTGCATGCTTCGCAACGAGCTGCCCGTAACACAAGTTGCAATCGGCAACAATTTGCTGATATACGATTGGATTACAGACTTGGTAAAAATCAACCGCAGCTTTATTGTGAAGCGCGATGTCAGGAAGCTTGAAGCGCTTGATGCAGCGCGCAAACTATCGGCATACGTACATTTTGCGGTCACAAAACAGAAAGAGTCGGTGTGGATGGCACAACGCGAAGGCCGAGCAAAAGACTCAAACGACATGACACAAGAGAGTTTGCTGAAGATGCTTTCATTCTCAGGCGATGGCGACACCCAGCAAAATCTTTTGGAGTTGAATATCTTGCCAACATCAATATCGTATGAGTTCGACCCGAACGACTATCTGAAGGTGCGCGAGTTCTTGCTCAAGCGCCGCGACCCGGAGTTCAAGAAGAGCCAACGCGACGATTTGTTCAGCATGGAGACCGGCTTGCTTTCGCAAAAAGGCCGCGTTCACTTCCACATTGGCAAATGCATCAATGAAGAATACAGCCAAATCAAGCCGCAAAATCGCAGCGAAGCGTTGCACGAAGTGTGTCGCATCATAGACCGAACCATACACCGCGGATACTACTTATATCCGTGCAACTATATAGCCTATGATATGCTCAACAACAGCACAACATTTGCCGACAAATACACACAAAGCGATATAGACGCCTTTAATGAGTATGCCAACAAGCAATTGGGCAAGGTTGACGTTGAAGATATCACAGCCGAAGAATATGAATATATGCGCAGCATGCTGCTGACCATGTATTCAAATCCGGTAAAAAATCAGTTAGCCGCGCAATAGACACACATATTCATTATCACAAAAAACTCTTCTCTGAACGATGCGCTTACCACTTACCACACTCATAATACTGCTGTTTGTAAATTTATTTATAGACAGCTACACGTTTGTAGCCCTACGCAGCTACCTTAAAAATAAACTTTGGGGCAACATCAGCGCCATAATTTCGGTAATAACCACCTTGGCGTTCATTTCATTGTTTTTCATTCCGGTGCGCACCGGCGGTGACGAAGTAGTGCGCGCCACAATGTGGATGATATATGCACTGATAAGTTTATATGTGCCCAAATATTTATTTTTCATATTTGACTTAATATCACGAATACCGCAGATATTTCACGGCAAGCAAAAGAAATGGATTGTCAGCTTGAGTGCAATAATCGGAGTTTTGGTGTTTGTTGCCATGTGGTGGGGAGCACTCGTAAATCGTTTTAACTATCAAATAAAAGAAGTTACCGTAGCCAACGCAGAGCTGCCCAAAGCTTTCGAGGGCTACAAGGTGGTGCACATCTCAGATTTGCACCTCGGCACATACGGCAACGATACGACCTATATCAGCGAAATTGTTGACCACGTTAACGAGTTAAATGCCGATGTGATACTCTTTACCGGCGATATTGTTAACCGCAACTCAAATGAGCTGAAACCATTTGTCAAAACATTGTCACGTCTCAAAGCAAAAGACGGTGTGTACTCAATACTTGGCAATCACGACTACGGTGACTACGAAGATTGGAACACCGACGCAGAAAAAGCTGCGAACTTGCAAGCGTTGAAAGATATGCAAGCCGAAATGGGGTGGAAAATGCTGAATAACGAAACAGCAACACTCACACGCGGCAATGACAGCATAAAACTTATTGGCGTAGAAAACATAGGCGACCCACCCTTCCACATCTACGGAGATTTGAGCAAAGCGTATGCCGACGTCAACGACAAATATTATAAAATCTTGATGACTCACAACCCTGCACATTGGACAGAGAGCATCGAGAATAGCGATAAAAACAATATCGCGCTCACATTGTCGGGCCACACTCATGCCATGCAAATGGAAGTTTGCGGCATCTCACCGGCACGTTTGCGCTATCGCACTTGGGGCGGCTTGTATGACGACAGCAACAACCACAAGCTGTATGTGAATATCGGCATTGGCACAGTCGGCTTCCCGGCACGCATCGGAGCTACACCCGAAATCACACGTATCACACTAAAGCGATAAATGCGCGCAATGAATAAGCTTGTGATATGCATAGGCAGCAACACTGCCAACCGTGAGGAAATAATTGAAAAGACGATAGAGCGGCTTGACTGCTTGCTGAGCGACACGCGTCAATCGTCGGTTTATGAATGTGCATCACACTCCGGAATCGGCGCGCCATATATCAACACAGTGATAAGCGGGTCGACAAATCTTTCATACGAACAGGTGCGCACAATCACAAAAAATTTAGAGATAGAAATGGGCCGCACACCGCAATCAAAAGAAATTGGGGTGATGCCACTAGATATAGACATTGTGCTGTGCAACGACAAGATAATACACCCTCGCGACTATGAGCTATATCATTTCAGACATGGCTATGAACAAATAATCTGAGTGTACGGGCCAAATTCAAAGCATTAAAAATAAGAATGTTAATAAATGCGGGGTTGTTATATTAAAATTTTAGGCTTAAAATATTTGGTAAAGTCGCAAAAAAGGCCTAACTTTGCACTCGCAAAACGGCGGGATAGCTCAGTTGGTTAGAGCGTCGGATTCATAACCCGGAGGTCTCGAGTTCAATTCTCGATCCCGCTACCAAAACAAAAAACTTCGACCAACCGAAGTAAACAAAAGACATACGAACACTCGCAAATGGCGGGATAGCTCAGTTGGTTAGAGCGTCGGATTCATAACCC
>CAYSLD010000055.1:3220-12635 GCA_964431795.1 uncultured Bacteroides sp. | reverse complement strand
CTTTCAAGAATGAAAATCTTGCGTCCTAGCCGATAGACGAATGGGCCAACTTTGCAACGGCACTTGCTGTGTCTGATTTGCGAGTGCAAAGTTAGTCATAATTTTGTTACCACGCAAGCGAGGGCGGCAAATAAAGCCCAAAAATGCCCTAATTTAAAGTATTTTAACAAGTTAAGACGGATTTTTGGGCTATAAAAGGGGTTATTCTTTGACTCCGTAAGCGAGGTCACCGGCATCGCCGAGACCGGGCACAATGTAGCTGTGGGCATTGATTTCGGGGTCGATTGCGCCGATCCATATTGTGGTTTTTTCGGCGGGGAATGTTTTTTTGATATAGTCGACGGCTTGTTTTGAGGCGATGACCGAGGCCACGTGAATGTGAGCGGGGTTGCCTTTTGTGAGGAGAGCGCGGTAGCTGAGTTCCATCGAAGCGCCGGTGGCGAGCATGGGGTCGCAGATGATCAGTGTTTTGCCATCGAGGTTGGGCGATGCAAGGTATTCTATGCACACTTCGAAGTTTTCTTTCTCTTTGTATTTACGGTAGGCTGATACGAAAGCGTTTTCAGCATAGTCGAAATAAGAGAGGAATCCTTGGTGGAAGGGTACGCCTGCGCGGAAGATAGTTGCGAGCACTATTTTCTCGTCGATAACCGGAGCATCATGGGGAGCGAGTGGGGTGGTTATTGATTTGGCCGAGTAGTTTAGTGTTTTAGAAATCTCGTAGGCCATGATTTGTCCGAGGCGTTCGAGGTTGCGGCGAAAACGCATAGGGTCGGTTTGCACGGCGGTGTCGCGCATTTCAGTGAGGTACTGACACACCAAAGAGTTTTGGTCAGCGAAATTTATAACCTTCATGATTTATCTTATCTTTAAATGTTATTTAGACAGTAGATTGATTTTTCACTGCAAAAATAACTAATATCGGTGATTTATAAACATTTAAAAGCGCTAAAATGGTGCTTAAAATCTTAATAATAATGAAATTGACATCATTTCCTTGCAAAAAATAATTGCAAATTGTGTTAGATTAATTACATTTGCGCATAAAATAAACATTACTCACACTAATTAATACCTTTATAAATGAAAAAGATTTTATTTGGCATGTGCATGTTGGCAGCCGTAGGAGCAGCCACAACATCATGCGGAAATGGTGCAAAAGCATCTGATGACAATGACAGCCTCGTGGCAGTTGCTACTTCTGATTCCCTGTCTGAGTATTATGGCTTGATGGCCGGTAGCTTTATCGGAAGTGAACTCTCATATTATGCACAACAATCAGGCGAAGCATACGATCGTGAAGAATTTATCAAAGGCTTGCAAGCCGTAGTAGGTCAAGACCACAGTGACGCTTACGTTGCCGGTATGAACACCGGTTTCCGTGTGCTCCAAGATATCAAAGGCATGAAAGAACAAGGAGTGCAAATCAACCGCGACAAACTTCTCAATGCTTTGCGCAAACAAGTGCTTGCCGACTCAGTTAGCCGCGAGGTGGCTGAAGAGTATTCAAACAAGTACCAAGAAATGATGCACTCAGTTCAATCTGCCGCTCAAGCTCGCGAAGAGGCTAAGAAAGCAAATAGCCCCGAGGCAAAAGCTAATGAAAAAGCAGGTAAAGAATTTTTGGCAAAACAAAAAGACGTGAAGACCACTGCCAGCGGCCTCGGATATGTTATTGAAAACGAAGGCACAGGCGATGCTATCAAAGATGGCGACCGTGTGACCGTGAAATATGAAGGCAAACATCTTGATGGCTCTGCTTTTGACAAAGGTGACAGCGCAGTTATGGTGCCCGGTCAAGGCCTTATCCCCGGCTTCTCTGAGGCTCTCAAACTTGTGAAAAAAGGTGGCAAAGCTACATTCTACATTCCCGGTAAATTAGGCTACGGCGCAAACGGTGTGCCTCAAGCTAAAATCGGCCCCAACGAAATGCTTATTTTCGAAGTAGAAGTGCTCGATGTGCAACCCAAAGATGCCCAACCCGCAGCTGACGAAACCGCAGAAGTTAAATAAATTCGGTTGCATTTAGGTGACAAACCTAAAACAACTGTGAAATAATACTAAATATGACGCTTGGATTAAGCAAAATGCTTGTTCCAAGCGTTATTTTATATGATTGCAAGCAAAATGTTAATATTTTGGGATTTTTTGCCGAAAATCTGTCTTTTTGATTGCATATATCGCTTTTAATTACTAATTTTGCTACATAAATAAAAGCAAATATTCCGTTATTACACGAGTTTAACGTAAATTTTAGTAGAAATTACTTATATTACTCTAGGAGTATGGAAAAGATAGACAACCTCGACAAAAAGATTTTAAGCATTGTCATGCGCAATGCGCGTATCGCTTCGAAAGACGTAGCCGTTGAGTGTGGTGTGTCGCGTGCCGCTATACATCAGCGCATACAACGTCTTATTGACATGAAGGTTATCACCGGTTCAGGGTATACCGTTAACCCCAAAACGTTGGGCTACACCACCTGCACATACATCGGTGTGAACCTTGAGCGTGGTGCAATGTACCGTGAGGTCGTGCCTGAAATCGAAAAGATTCAAGAAGTTGTGGAGTGTCACTTCACTACCGGTCCGTACTCGATGCTGCTCAAGCTCTATGCTCGCGACAATGAGCACCTCATGGAGCTTCTCAATGACCGCATCCAAAACATCCCCGGTGTCACCGGTACGGAAACTCTGATTTCGCTCGACAACTCTATCGACCGCACAATCCCGATGCAACTCGTCTAACCGTAAACTTTAACTCCCCGCACGTCGTTGTGACATTGCGGGGAGTTCGCTTTTCGGCTGCAGCCACTGAAAAACATTACTTCTTAGCATATATACATTCTCATTAATTAATACCTTATAAAAACACAAAACTATGAACATTGGTGTTCCTAAAGAAATTAAAAACAACGAGAACCGCGTAAGCGTTACTCCCGCCGGAGTGAAAGAACTCGTTAAGCATGGTCACACAGTTTATGTGCAACACACAGCCGGCGAAGGCAGCGGATTTGGCGATGACGAATATGTCACTGCCGGTGCTGTTATCCTCGCGACCATCGAGGAGGTTTATGCTATTGCCGACATGATTGTGAAAGTGAAAGAGCCGATTGAGCCCGAGTATAAGCTCGTGAAGCCCGGCCAACTGCTGTTCACCTACTTCCACTTTGCCAGTGACCGCGCTCTCACTGATGCTATGCTGGCCTCGGGCGCTACGTGCATTGCCTACGAGACTGTGCGCGACCGCGCAAATGCATTGCCGCTTTTGGTGCCCATGAGCGAAGTGGCCGGACGTATGTCTATACAAGAAGGCGCACGCTTTCTTGAGAAGCCGCAAGGAGGGAAAGGAATTTTGCTGGGCGGAGTGCCCGGAGTGAAACCTGCCAAAGTGCTCATACTCGGCGGTGGGGTAGTGGGCCGCAACGCAGCAGTTATGGCTGCCGGACTTGGTGCCGATGTTACTATTGCCGATATTTCGCTGCCAACCTTGCGCCACATTGCCGAAGTGATGCCCAAAAATGTGAAAACGCTCTATTCATCGCGCCACAACATTGAGCAAGAATTGCCCACGGTAGATTTGGTCATCGGTTCTGTGCTCATTCCCGGAGCCAAGACTCCGCATCTTGTAACTCGCGATATGCTCAAACTAATGCGTCCCGGCACGGTGATGGTTGACGTTGCCATTGACCAGGGCGGATGTTTTGAGACTTCAATACCCACCAAACACGATAATCCGGTGTACACAGTTGACGGTATTGTGCACTATGCCGTAGCAAACATACCCGGAGCCGTGCCCTATACATCAACACTTGCACTGACAAACGCAACTTTGCCGTATGCAGTGCGACTTGCCGATATGGGTTGGAAGGCTGCTTGCGCTGCCGACCCGGGGCTGAAAGAGGGCGTGAACGTTGTTGACGGCAAAATAACCTTTAAGGGAGTTGCCGAAGCGTTCAATCTACCATTTACTGAATTAAGGCTGTAATGAAATAGAAGTCTTTTTTTCATGATGCTCGCGGTTGCCTATGGCCGCGAGTTTTTTTATGCGCTTGCTATAGATTTTTTGCTAAATAATTGCAAAGAATAGAGTATTTTACTATTTTTGTCGCACATTTAGTAATACAGATGAAAACTTTTTGGACACTTCTTATAAATCTTCTTATCACATTTTCATCATTTGCGATAACACCGGCAGAAATCACACAAAAAATAGACGATGCAAACGAGCTTCGACACAAGGACTGTAAGAGTTCTATAAAGCCGCTTTTTGAGTCGTTTATGGCCGCTAACGATCAAGGATTGGATGGAGAGTGTGCGCGTGCACTAACTTTTTTGGGTTGGTCATTATATGATAGCAATTACCCCGAACTGTCAATGCAGATTTTTGGGTATGCGCAGAGTTTTTGTCCAAAAGAAAACACAAAGATACGCGACCTCATTTCGCTGGGGTTGGGTGCTTGCTATGCATCGACCACCGATTTTGCCAGGGGCGAGAAGATATTGCTCAAGAGTGTGAAACAAAGTATAGCCTCGGGCAATAAGCGCGAGACAATGATGATATACACTTATTTGGGCGATATATATTCACAGCAAGCCAAAGACGCACAGTCAAAAGCATATTTTGAAAAAGGCCGCAGTTTGGCCCACGAAATCAACGATACAATTTTTGAAAGTGCATTGTATTGCAATATCGGCACGCTTGAGCAAGATTTTCAGCGTGCTGAGGCCAACTTTTTCAAGTCGATAGATTTAAGTCAGCAGTCGTCAAACACTACCACAGAGTGTTATGCATACGTAAATCTGTCGGAGCTATATTTCAACTACAAGCAATATGCCAAAGCCTTGCGCACAGCCGAGCAAATCAACAGGTTGATGCCATTCATAAAAAGTAATGACCGCATAATAGCCTATTCGCACGCATTGCTGAGCCAAATCTATGCCGCTCAAGACGATTATGCCAATGCCTACAATCAAATGCAGCAAGCGCACAAGCAATCAGAGATTGACAATGTGCAAACCGAGCAAGAGCGTGTGAAATATAGCACATACGTCAGCGAGGTTGTGAAGCGTTGCGAAAAGCACCGGTTGGTGCAGCAAGAGGAAGAGTCGCACCACACATTCATGCTTATGCTTGTGGTGATTGTGGCTGTATTGCTTGTGGCCATATTGTTTTTCGTGCTATATCGGCAGTCGCGACGTCAGCAGCGTTTGCTCGAAGCTAAGAATAATGAGATTTCCGACTTGCAGGAGGCCAGCACTCAGCATATCACTATGATTGACGACACGCGTCGCACCATGAACTATCTTTATGGTTTTTATCGTGGCCGCAACGACTTGCTCGAAAAGATTTCGCAGATGGTGAAAGAAGGCTACAAGATGACCAACACGCAGCTATCATCACATTTGCGCATGATTAACAATGCAATTTCAAATAGCTTGACCAAGGGCAAAGAACCGGAGTTTGTCACCAAAGTAGATGCCGACAATGCAGAGTTTGTTGAGCGTTTGAAGCAGCGTTATCCCGACATCTCAAAGACAGACGTTTCGTTGGCTATATATTATCGTTTGGGCTTGTCAACACGTGAGATTTCGCGCCTCACCGGCAAGTTGCCAACAACTGTCACCACAGCGCGCTACAGACTGCGCACATCGCTGGGTATTGCCGAAGATGCCGATCTTTTTGCTTTTTTCAATGCCATTTAGCTTGAAATTTGCTGTTTGGTCGGGCAAATGCCAAAAAATGCAAATGTAAACCTTTGTAAAGAATTAAAAAGCTATCAATCAAATTGATAGCTTTTTTTGTGTAAACACATTTTTCACCGTTTTTTAAGTTTTGTAAGGCTTTTTGAGGGCTTATTTTTGTGCGTTACCAACCTCAAAGCACTAATTTAGTGCACACAAAAACTTTTTACAATTACTTAAAAAACGTAGTTCTGCATGAAAAAACTTTTACTTCTCCTTGCGGCAGCTACATTGTCAGTTCCCTCGTTCGCAGCGAGTCCGCAATTGGCAAAAAAAGCGCCCACAAAGGTACCAAAGCTTTCAGAATTTAAATTAGATGAAAAGACGTTGGAGCGATGGAAGGCTCCCACACAACGTCAGAGTGTTGCTCCGGCTGAATCTCCGTTATTGAAGTTGCCGAAAGCGAGTGCTGAGGCAGTAGCCAAAGCCCAAGCCTTTAAATGTGCACTTATCGGTTCGGATAAGTGGGGCACATCTACTCCGTACGGTGCTTATTCATTCACAACAGATGACATTAACACATTCACATTGCTATATCGTAATGCAGCGGCTCCCGCTAATGCCGGCGGTTTCTTCACCGACACACGTTTTGTTTATACTGATTACGAAGATAGTAGTTCTGATCAGCTGTTGGGTGATGACGACTATAGTGTTATCACATATATAGTCGACACCAGCACATGGAAGCTGGTTACATCTGTTGACCAAGACTCACGCTATGCATTGGCATACGATTTGGCCTATGACCCCATTGAAAAAGTAGCTTTCGGCGCATTCTACGATGGCACCGATAGCAGTGCATATTGGGGTTACATGGACCCGTCAGACGGTTCTATCACACAGATAGCCCAACTTGAAGGCATACTTGTTGCTGTGGCAATCACCGACTCAGGCAATGCCTATGCTATCACAAGTGGTGGTTATCTAGTTTCAGTAGATAAATATAAAGGTACGTTGACCGCTATTGGTTACACCGGCCTTACACCTTCATCACAAATACAACAATCGGCTGCCTTTGCCGAGGATGGCACTCTCTATTGGTCAGTCGGTCAATACTCATCATCGAGCGGCTATGCAACCGGTTTGGTAACAGTTGACACCACCACAGGTAAAGCTTCGTTGGTTGGTGCTTATGAAGATTATGAAAATGTTGTAGCTCTTTATTGTGAGCCTACAGCAGCTGATGAAGGCGCTCCGGCTGATGCCACCGACCTCACTCTTAACTTTGTTGACGATGCTCTCACCGGCACAGTCAGCTTTGGTGTGCCCGGTGTAGATAACCAAGGTAACACTATCACAGGTGAAGTTGGCTATATTATATATGTGGATGGCGAAGAGTCAGTGACCGGAACTGCAGCAGTTGGCCAAACAGCTTCAGTGACTGTATCAGTGCCCTCTGCCGGTGTACATACAATAGCAGTAAAACTCAAAAACGATAAAGGACTTAGCCAACGTGTAGCAGTTTCGCAATGGATAGGTATTGACCGTCCCGTGGCTGTTACCGACCTCACACTTACCAAGACAGACACAAATGTGGCTACGCTCACGTGGACAGCACCTACTGCCGGTGCTCTCGGTGGCTATTTTGATGCCTCACGTCTGAATTACACTGTAACTCGTCTTTCTGACAATAAAGTTGTAGCAACAAAACTTACTGATACTTCTTTTGTAGATAACCTTGACCTCACCGAACAATTGTATGTATCGTACAGCGTAACCGCTTACGCTGACGATGTTGCCGGAGCAAGTGCAACGTCAAACGGCGCTGTATTCGGCCCCGCTTACAACACTCCGGTTTCGTTCGGTTTTGAAAATACAGCAGCTTATAATCTATTTACAGTAATCGATACAAACGAAACACTCAATCTCGACTCAGGTCAATGGCAATATAGCCCCAGCGGTGAATGTGCCGGATATGTTTGCGGTACTAAAGACGGTGATGACTGGATTATCTCTCCGGACATCAACCTCAAAGCTGACCGCCAATACACCATTAGTTACGACGTGCTTTGCTACTCTAACTATTGGCCCGACAACTACGAGTTGTATATCGGAGCAGGTGCAACCGTTGAAGCTATGACCACCAAGTTGCAAGAAAACACCCAAATCTATTGGGATGAATATCGCACCAACACAATCACCTTCACTGTTCCCGCCGACGGCGTTTACAACTTCGGTTGGCGTGCGCTCTCTGAGGCCGGTGGTGCTTTCTTCTGCCTTGATAACATTGAGGTCAATGACAGCTATATGCTCAAAGCTCCAAAAGCAGTCACAAACTTCAAAGTTGTAGCAGGCGAACTTGGTGCAGCTAATGCAACTATCACTTGCACACTTCCGTCAAAAGCTGTTGACGAGTCAGATCTCAGTGCAATCACAACCGTCAATGTTTATCGCAATTATGTGCTCTATGACCAAGTGACCGGCAACACTCCGGGCGCATCATTCACATACGTTGATAGCAAAGCAACCGAAGGTAGCACTATCTACTCCGTATCAGTTAGCTCAAGCGAAGGCGAAGGCCCGCAAGAGTCACAAACCGTATGGGTAGGCCTTGACACTCCGTCAGAACCTACAGTGCACATCTCAGTAAATGAAGACGGCAACCCCGTTATCTCATGGGATGCTCCGCAAGGTGTGGGCCAAAACGGTGGATATGTTGACAACAGCGACCTCACATATATAGTATATCGTGTGGCCGACGGTGAAACTGTAGTTAACGGCACAACAGATATGCAATATGTTGATGAAGAAATGGAAGTTACCAACGAAGGTGACCAAGAGTTGTTCCAATATGGCGTATATGCCCAAAACTCTCAAGGCATTGGATATCCCGGCACTAACTTCTACATCAATGGTGAAAAATATAAACTTCCGTTCAACGAGTCGTTTGCAGGTGGCAAAACAGACAAACTTGTGCTCCTTAGCACAACTGTTACAAGTACCGATGGTTACGATACATGGGCGATTGACAACGACTATAATGTAGAATCGCAAGACAGCGACAAAGGTAGCATGTTGATTTTGCCGGCTACTCCCGGTCTTGAAGCTTCAATCCAAATGGGTAAGATTGACATGACTAAGGCTAAAAACTCAGTATTGTCATTCTACGTTAAGAAGTTGGATTATATGAACGACTTCCCCGAAACAAGTCCCGAAGACGATTATCTTGAGGTATTTGTTGGTGGTTCAGATTACGAAACTACACTCGTGTCGACAGTTCGTCCCGTTGATATGGAGAGCAACAAGTTCCAAAAATTTGAGGTATCGCTCGCCGACTACGAAGGTTCTGACTTCATATTCTTGCAATTTAAATTGACTGCCGGTGGTGCATACTACGCAGTTGATCTCGATAATATCACAGTTCGTAGCAACTACGACACTAACCTCATCGCTTCAAGTCTTGTACTTCCCTCAAGCGTAGACGTGCTCTCTGACTTCACTGCAACTGTTACTGTTGTCAATGACGGTCAAAAAGATGCCGGTGCATCGAAAGTCGCAATCAAAGCAGGTGACACTGTTGTTGCCGAAAAAGATGTTGAAGCTATCGCAGTTGGCGAAAAGGCGACTGTTGAATTTACTCTTACCGCACTCGCAGCTTGGGCAAGTGAGCAAATACTCACTGCTGAGGTAACAATTGACGGTGATGAATCGGCTGAAGATAACACTGTTGA
>CAYSLD010000055.1:0-3120 GCA_964431795.1 uncultured Bacteroides sp. | reverse complement strand
CGACATCACTGTTGATGCCGACGATGCCGACCAAGCTACTTACGACACATTTGGCCGTCGCGTATATAAATTGCAAGAAGGCCAACTCTATCTCAGAAAAGGACAAAAATTTATATATCGCAAATAGTTAATTGTAATACAAAAAGTTTAGAAGTGTAGGTAAGGCGCGCCGTTGATGGCGCGCCTTACTGTCTTTAAGGGGTAGATTGTTACAATAATGTTGCAAAATCTTGACATCTGACATCCATTTTAAGATTTGAGTGTTAAAATGCTGTGGAAAATTTGCAACTGCAACAAAACTGTATTAATTTTGTCACATACCATAACCATTTAAGGAAAACATTACATGAGTTTACGTATGAAAAACATATTACTACCCATGTTGGGAGTTGCACTTTCGCTGAGTGCACATGCCCAAGTGTTGTATTCTACATCGTTCGAAACCCAGGAAGATTTCGACCAATTCACTGTGATAGATGCGAATAATGATGGCTATACGTGGAAATTCAGTTCAGCTGCAAGTGAGGATGAGCGTACGTATTACAGCTATAATTCAAGTGATTATACTATATCAGCCGACGATTGGCTGATTTCGCCGGCCATCACACCCACAGTTTCCGGTCAATATCTTGTATCTTATATGTTCAAGGGTTCGTCGTATGTCGAATCGATGAAGGTATATTATGGTGATAAGCCTACAATTGAGGCGCTGTCGCAAAATTTGGTTGGAGACTATCCGTCGGCAATGTATACACAATACACTGACTATTTCTTTGTTGATGCAAAGGCCGGCGAGCCGTTCTATATTGCATTTTATGCATGTTCGCAGGCAAATGCGTGGCGACTATATGCGCAAGATCTAACCGTGAAAATGGTAGAAAACCCCGTTGATTTGGCTGTCACGGAAATTGTTTCACCGGTTTCGGGCGAAAATCTTGGCGCTGCCGAAAAAGTGACGTTGCGACTGGCTAATCACGGATTGGCGGAGGCTGCAGCCGGATCGTACACCGTAGACCTCAGTGTTGACGGCGAGTCAAAGTTTGTTGAAACCATTGACCAAGCTATCCCTGCCGGTGGCGAGATTGAGGTGACATTGGCTACACCCGTCGACCTCTCAATCAGTCACCACACATATACATTAGTGGCAGAAGTAAACTATCCCGACGATATATCATCAGGCAACAATACTCTGCAAGCTGATGTGCGCCATATTGGTCCGGCAGTTGAGCCTTACACTATGGGCTTTGAGACAAGCGAAGATACCAGCGACATTAAGGTGTTTAATCTCAATGAAGACGATGGATATTGGAGCATACAAGTTAATGGCTGGTGGGTGAGTCCGTCGCGCACCGGAGTGCGTAGCTTGTGCTACAACTTTAGCTCGACCAACCAAGCTGATGACTGGGCTATACTTGACGGCATAACGATGGAGGCCGGGTATCACGCGTTAAAGTATTGGATTTCGACCATGGACGATACGCACCACGAGGCTTATAGCGTTTATTGGGGCACAGAGGCAACACCCGAAGCCATGACCAACAAAATTGCCGAATACACCGACTTCACTCAAGCTGCGTACAAACAAAATATACTTATCTTCGAACTTGACCAACCTCAAACGGTTTATATCGGATTTCATGCCACGAGTCCGGCAAATCAAAACTGGATTGCCATTGACGATATCGAGGTAAATTCTATTTCGGCAAATGCGGTAGAGCTTGGTGTAACAAGTGTGTCAAATCCACCAGAGACAGGATATGTGCCTGAACGGTCAAACCACGACGTTGTCTATACTATAATGAATAAGGCCGTGAAAGACGCAGAGGGCACAGTAATACTGAAGATAGACGATGAGGTTGTGCTGGAAGAGACAGTCACGCTCGTGGCTCAGGTGGAACAAACCTACACAAAAGAAAATCTATTGGCTAACCTCGCCCCCGGAAACCATACGTTTGAGGTGTCGATTTACAATTCAAACGACGAGACGCTCACCGACAATTCTATTACTGTCCCGTTTGTTATTGTTGGCACGCCGGCTATCTTCTATGACTTTGAGGATGCGAAAGTGCCGACTGAGTTCACCATACGCTCCGAAGACTCAAACACACTGGCCGATGACGCTATTGCCGAGTTTGGAGAAACCGGTGTGGGCATTATGAACATTGACGAACACCAATATTATGGCAAGCACATGCTAGGCGTATCGTCATGGTTCACCGAAGACGGATATGCTGACCGTTGGATTGTGTTCCCTCTGCTGACCGTTAATTCGGCAGATGCAATTTTCATCGTTAACTCTGGTTCGGCTAGTGAATATATAGATGAGCACTATAGCGTGATGGTTTCGAAAGACAATGATAAATGGTATGACTATGAAACGCTCTTTAGTGTTTCGGCTGAAGACTATCTGCGCAAAAACCGTGGAGGCAGTCTTGCTGCCTACGTAGGCAAAAATGTTTATATCGCAATCCATGTCACCACATACGACGGCGATTGCCTCTCGCTCGACAACATCGGCATCACCGGTTGCTCATATTATGATGGAGTGGGCGATATAACTATAAAAGAAGGTGACAATTTCATATTTGACGGAGATATCCTTTCTTTTGGCAATATAGAAGCGGTAGATTTGTGTGTTTACAACCCCAATGGACAATTAGTATTTAGTGCGACCGGAAATAATTTCTCGCTCGCAAATCTTAAGAAGGGTATTTACATACTCCAAGCAAAAACAGCAAAAGGAGTGATAACTACAAAAGTCGTGAAATAATCGCTTTCGATTATATTCCGTTGCGGGGCACGCCTAAGGCAAGCGTGCCCCGTTTTTTTCTCAAAATTTTTTTATCCGGTTAAGTGCCTAGCGCATAGTTGAGTAGCGCATTGTTAGCCGTTTTTGCGCAAATTTTCTTGAAAAATAATTGCTCAAAAACTTGCACGGTAAAAATAAAAGGCGTAACTTTGCACTCGCTTTCGGGAACGACCGATAAGCCAAACAGAAAACGAGAACATTGAAAGATTTACAATAGTGACAAGAGTAGTACAAGAGCACGTTTGTAACAACAAACAACTCAAGTCAATTCTACGAAAATAAGTCAAGTGAATCGTGAGTCAACAAACGCT
>CAYSLD010000054.1:0-12777 GCA_964431795.1 uncultured Bacteroides sp. | reverse complement strand
TGTTGTAAACGTCGCGAACTTTGCCGTGATATACACTTTTTTGACCGGGGAAATTAAAATCGGTTTTTGTAAGAGTTTTTACAGTTGACATGATGTTATGTAATTTGGTAAATTTACTCTGGTTGATTGTCTGTATCTGCTTCGTCTTGGCGCTCGCCGTGCGCGTTGGCGTGCTCGGCTTTTTGTGCTTCGTCAAAACGCTCATAAGCTTCAACTATGCGTTGCACCAATTGGTGACGAACTATGTCTTTTTTGTTAAATTCCACACGTCCCACACCGTTCACTCCATCGAGTATGCGCAATGCTTGTATCAAGCCTGATTGCGTTGACCGTGGCAAGTCAATCTGCGTCACGTCGCCGGTGATTATCATTTTTGCGTTCATGCCCAGACGTGTCATGAACATCTTGATTTGGTGTGTTGTGGTGTTTTGGGCCTCGTCGAGCACTATGATGGCATCGTTGAGTGTGCGGCCGCGCATAAATGCCAACGGCGCTATCTGTATCACTTTCGTGTCCATATATTCGCGCAACTTCATTGCCGGAATCATGTCTTCAAGTGCATCGTATAGCGGTTGCAAATATGGGTCGATTTTGTCTTTCATATCACCGGGCAAAAATCCCAGCTTTTCGCCGGCTTCTACTGCCGGGCGTGAAAGTATGATTTTGCGTATCTCGCGATTTTTCAGCGCGCGCACGGCAAGGGCAATTGCGATGTATGTCTTACCTGTTCCGGCCGGACCCATGGCAAAAGTCAAATCGTTTTTGGCAAATGTCTCTACCAACTTTTGTTGGTTGGGTGTGCGCCCCATGATGGGCTTGCCGTTGATGCCGTATATTATCACATCATCGCGTTTTAACTCTTGCGGAGCTTGTCCTTTGATGATGTCGAGTATGGTCTCTTCACTCAAACGATTGTAGCGCTCGGCATGGTCGGCGAGCTCTTTTATCTTCTTCTCAAATTCTGCGGTTTCGCTGTCTTCGCCTATAACCTTTATCACAGAGCCTCGAGCCGCTATGCGCAGCTTCGGAAAAAGGTTGCGTATCAGATGCATGTTTGAATTGTTGACTCCGTAAAATATCACCGGGTCAACGTTTTCAATGATTATTATGCGTTCTATCATGAGCGGTTAGCGAAGTTATATTAATAATGTTACAAAATTAGCAATTTATTCTCTATATCCCCGTATTTTCGCCCCAAAATTTTCAAATTCTGTGTGTTGAAAGCTCTCAGCACCCGCATCGCGCTCACTTTTCGGGACGTAGTGCGCGTGGCAATGTGATTTTTGTTTTTGCAAGGTTGCAAAAAAAATAAAATAGGCGACGTGTCAACACGACATGTCGCCTATTCAATCACAGAATGAAGAATGTATATATGAAGAGATAATGATCTTATCTGATGATGCAGCGTGAGGTGCGCAATTCTCCGTTCGACAATTTCTCTGCCTTTATGTAAAGGCCTGGAGTGGTCACGGTAGCACCAAGTTTCACACCCTGCAGATTGTAGTATTCGACTTCGACCACATTGTCTGTATCAGTAGTTATATCGTTTACTGCATTTGTTTCACTTGCAATTGTGAATTCTGTTTTTTTTGTGCTCAGCCACTTAGCATTTGCTGATGTCAAGGGATATACTTTATATGTTGTGCCCTCAATAGCATCGGGGAAGTCATAGTGACAGTGGTATTCACGTGTTTCGCCTGCAACTAATGCTATCGGATAGATAGGCCATTGTATCACAATTTTGTCGTTGATGGGCTCGTAAACCGTAAACCAAGCCATTTCAAAAAGGAAACCTTCTGTGCACGATATGTTAAATGTCATTTCGATATCGTGTTTGTCTACGGCATCGGCATTGGTGATAACGAGGTCGTTCAATTTAGCTTTCCATGACTTGCTTGGTAAACCTTCTTCTACGGTAACTTCGAGTTTGTCGGTGAGCAGGTTGCCTGACCCGTCAACCCATGCAACTTTGTAGGTTGCTCCTTCGGTTACCGTTGTTGATGTTTCGTAGTAGTCAAAGTCTATGCTTTCGCCGGCAGTGAGGTAGATTGGAGTGTATGAATATGTTTCAACCAATTTGTCGCTTGAGTCGTAAAGCACCATTGCTATTTTGCCTGAATATTCTTCATCTGAAGAAATTTTGGCGCTCATGCGGAACGGTATGGTGTAGTCTTTGCTTGTGTCGGTTTTGTAGAACGGTGTGCCAATTGCAAAGTCGGTGACTTTAAGAGTGCCGGTGCCATCGGCTGTAAACGATGCTTTGCCGCCGTTCACTGTCATTGAGTAAGAATTTACTCCTTGCACTTTGCAGTGTATGTCTTGCCAATCGCCACTACCAATAAATGCCGGGGTGACTGTGTATGTGCCGTCTGCCAAATCGGTGGGCAGTGTGACAGTGACGCTGTTGGCAGAGCTGCTGCGAGCCACGTTGCTGAACGATGAGTTGCCCTCTACGTATTGCACAAGGTTGCCGTTAACATCGCTGATTTTTATGCCAAGTTTGCCTGAAATAGCTTCGCTTGAGCCGTTGATAGCGCTACCGATAGTGATATTGCTGCCAAGGCTCACGTTATTGCCTTGTATGCTGAATCCGTTGCTATACATAAATTCATACACTGCAGAGCCTTCTTTTGCGGGCTGTATGTAGCAAACTGCATCTTGATAGTAGTTGTAGGCTGTCTTGTTGGGCGTTTGACCATGTGAGTATGGGTCAAGAACACTCAGCATGAAATATCCGTCGTATTCACCGGCCCAACCCCAATTGATGTGGAACAAGTTGTTGTCGGCATATCCGTCACACACAAATTCGTGAGCGTATGTGGTTGTGGTGTTTTTGATGCAGCCGCCCAGCATTACCGGGCCGCAGTTTTTGAGCGCATCGTAGATTAAATCGTTCCACTCCTCAAATTTGAAGTAGTCGCGGTCGAAGTATCTAATACCTTTGTCGAGGTTGAAATATTTTGCTGATGATGTAACTGCTTGGATGGCATAGGCACCGCTACCGCCTGATTTATAGTTCATGCTCAGTGTCACACCGCAAGCATACATCAAGTTGGCTACCGCAGCCTTTTGCGCATCGGTGGCATCGCTATCGTATGAGTCGAGCATGTTGTCCCAGTCGAGAGTGTTCTTGTCAAAATCAAATGACAAGGTTTGACCGTTCCAATTATATGAAGCTGTACCGGAGCCCTGTATGCCGCCAAAGTATTTCAACACTTGAGCAAGCGCGGTGGCTGTGCATCCGGTGGGATATTGATTGGGACAATTATCGTTGTAGGGAGAGTTTTGTGCCCAGCGTGTGGCACACATCGGGTGAATTGCTGCGCGCTCGGGTATGGCATGCGCTGCTTTTGCTACACTTGAGGCATTTTCACGAGCGTATGCAATTTGGTCGGCATAGTTTTCAAGCATGTATGTCATGGCCGGCGGCATATTGTTTACGTCTATAGTGCCATTGTCGCTATATCCCAAAACAGCCTCGGTCATATCATCGGCTGATACAACTAAATATCCGTTATTATTACTTCGGCTGAACAAATACACAGCCGGTTGATTTTTTGCAGTGAACGTGGTGAGTAGCTCCGGACTAACTGCGTTTAAACTCTTGATGTGTCTAGCTGTTGATGTAGACTGTGCACGACTTAGAGCTGCTTCCGGAGTCAATACTTCACTAAAAGCGCTGCTGCCTATAAGTGCACCGGCGAGAAGAAGAGTAAATCTTTTCATGGAAAAAGTTTTCCTGTTATTTTATTGAAATTTGGTGGTTATTAAACCTTTACACTTATCGATGCGCAAATTTATAATTTTTTCGCGATATATTTTGACCTAAAAGCTAAAACTTTTCATAATGCAGTGCTAAAAATATTTAAAACGGCCAAAATATCTTATTTTGAGTGAGTTATCTGATGATGATGCGTGAGCTGTGACGAGTGCCGTCAGCAAGTTTCTCTATCTTGATGTATAGTCCGGGTGTAGTGATGCTATCACCAATGCGCACTCCTTGCAGGTTGTAGTACTCAGTGGCGACCACATTGTCGCTGCTTGCTGTGATGCTGTGCACTGCATTTGTCTCTGTGTCGGCTACTGTAAATTTGCATCCGGTTTTATTTATCCACTTTGCGGTTTCGGCTGTATATGGGTACACGGTGTAGGTTTCTCCCGGAGTGGCATTGCTAAAGTCAGCATGGAAATTGTACTCTTTGCTCTCGCCGGCTACCATCGAAATTGGATAAATTTCCCAGGCTGTAGCTTGTTTGTTGTTCGAATCGTACACTATCAGCCAAACTATTTCATGGAAAAATCCGTCTGTGCAATTGATATTGAATGTTACATTTACGTCGTGACAATCTACGGCATCGGCATTTGATACGGCCATGTCTGTGGCTTCTGCAGTCCATGTGTATGCATCGCTTGACTCGGCTGTGGCCTCGATATAATCGGATATTACATTGCCGGCTCCGTCAACAAGTGCCAAACGGTATGTCTCGCCGGCGACTATGCTTTTTGAACTTTCATAGATGTCGAAATCAAGAGTCTCACCGGCCGGAATGTACAGCGGCACGTATGAATAGGTTGATTGCAGCGTATTGTCGCTATCGAAAAATGCCAAGGCCACTTTGCCGTAATATTCTTTTGCCGAACTCATTTTGGCATTTAGGCGGAAGAGCGCATTGTAGGTCGCATCTGATGACGTTACCACAAACGGAGTGGCGAGCTTGAAGTCTGCCACTTGCACTGCGCCACTCTCGTCGGCTGTGAAATATGCTTTAGTACCTTTTACGGTCATCGTGTATGAATCCACACCGCTTGGCTTGCAACGTATGTCGTGCCACTCGCCGTCAGTGTCTTTAAAGACCGGAGTAATGGTATAAGTGCCTTCTGCCAAGTCTTTTGGCGTGCGCACACTGTACGCTGTGCTTAGACTGCCTCCTATTGCTAAATCAGAAAAACTGCTTGTTGCTGCTAGATATTGCACAAGGTTGCCGTTTATATCGCATATTTTCATGCCTATTGTGCCTGAAAGCACGCAACTTGAATAGTTTATTGCTCCACCGTTTAGCGACACGGTGTTGCCCAATGTTGCAGCAGTGTTGCGTATGCTGAAACTGTTGCAAACCATTTGTATGAACGGTGTTGAGTCTTCTTTTTCCGGTTGTATGTAGCACACAGCGTCTTGATAGTAGTTGTATGCTGATTTTACCGGCTCTATGCCATACGAGTAAGGATCGAGTGCGTTCAATCGGAAATAGCCGTCATATTGGCCGTTCCAACCCCAGTTGATGTGAAATAGGTCGTCCGAGCCATATCCGTCGCACACAAATTCGTGAGCGTAGTAGTATGATGTGTTAACAATTGCGCCGCCCAGCATCACCGGGCCGCAGTTTTTGAGTGCATCGTAGATGAGATTGTTCCATTCGTCATATCCGTAGTAGTCGCGGTTGTAGTAGCGAATGCCTTTGTCGAGGTTGAAACTGTCAGCAGAATATTTCACAACATTGATAGCATAAGCACCGCTGCCGCCTGAGGCATAGTTCATCTGCAATGTCACGCCGCAAGCATAGAGTAGTGAGGCTACGGCTTCTTTTTGTATGTCTGTAGCATCGCTGCCATACGTGTTGAGCATGCTGTTCCAATCAAACGAGGTGGCG
Organism: uncultured Bacteroides sp.; assembly: GCA_964431795.1. Classification (GTDB taxonomy): domain Bacteria; phylum Bacteroidota; class Bacteroidia; order Bacteroidales; family Muribaculaceae; genus CAG-873. Next base: position 7,129 of record CAYSLD010000054.1, on the reverse strand, counting down.
TCAAAGTCATACGATAGTGTTTCGCCGTTCCATGTGTAGGATGCAGTGCCCGAGCCTTGTATGCCGCCAAAGTATTTCAGCACTTGAGCGAGCGCGGTGGCTGTGCACCCGGTGGCGTATTGATTGGGGCACTTATCGTTATATGGCGAGCTTTGTCCCCATTTGGTTGTGCATAGCGGATGTATGGCGGCACGCTCCGGGCCATGGCGTGTAACTTTTGTTGCGTCAGTGGCATTTTCGCGTACGTAGGCAATTTGGTTGGCATAGCTTTCAAGCAAATAAGTCATTGCCGGAGGCATATTGTTAGTGTCAACGTTGCCTTCGTCGCAGTATCCGAGCACGGCGTCGGTCATGTCGTCAGCCGATACTACTAAATATCCTTTGTCGCCGCGGCCGAATAAGTACACTGCAGGCTGATTGTTTGCCGTGAATGTGGTGAGCAATTCGGCTTTGGCTGTATTGTTTATCCCTTTGATGTGTCGTGCTGCAGTTGTTGATTGGGCACGATTGAGAGCTGCCTCAGGGGTGAGTACACCGCTAAATGCGTTAGCTCCGCACATAGCAATTGCAAGGAGAAGTATTAATCTTTTCATGGGAGAATGTTATCCGTTTTATGGTGATAATTAAATATTTGCAATAATTGATGTGCAAATATATAACTTTTTTGCGATATATATTGTCTCCCTCAAAAATATTTTCAAAAAAAGATATATTCAGACTACACGGCAAAAGTGGCGCCGGGTTGTTTCACCGCATGAAAGTGTGTTATTATCGGTTGTTTGAGTGGGTATGCATCAATGTTGCAAGCTTCGTCGGCTTTACCCCAGAAGTGCATGGGAAAGAAGTTGCCGATTTCAATTTTCTGCAAAAATTGAGCTGCCCCGAGTGCATAGTCTTTACCAAGTCGGGCGTCAACGGGGAAAAATGCAATATCAATATGGTTTGTAGCCGAGCTTATTTCGGCAAGTATTGACATGAATTGTTTCTCCATGCTCTTTATCTCGGCATCGGTCGACTCGTCAGCCCAGTGCCAATTGTTGAGATCGCCGGCATGAAATATGGTTTCGCCGTTGGGTAGGGTGACTAGATAGCTGACACCGATATCTGTTGAGTTGAATACTTTAACTGTGATGTGTCCCGGCAGGTCGGTGAGCGTATCGCCGTTTTTCACGCGCACTGCGCTGACGTGCTCGGGTATGTTGCGGGCAAACACATCGTTTGAAATTATGTAATATCGCTCCACATCGTCGGGCATATTGTCAATGTTAAATATGCTGCGATTGAAGTGGTCGGGGTGGTGGTGCGACACGAAGAAAATCACCGGTAGTGAGTTCGTCTCAAGTAATTTTGCTAGCGCACCCGACGGGTCTTGATAGTAGTCAAATACGAGAAGAGCAGTTTCGGTATTTACGGCAAAGCCGCTGTGTTCGAGGTAAGTTATAAGGCTCATGATTGTATAGTTTATTGCATTAGATTGTTATTGATAGTCCATCGTAAGCTAATTGCACGCCTTCGGCAAGTGTGGGCTGCACGTCGGCATGTTTGCCCAGGTGATGACTTATGTGAGTGAGGTAGGCGCGTTTGGGATTGACACGTCTAATCACTTCTAAGGCCTCCTCAACGTTCATGTGGCTGGGGTGGCTGTCAAAGCGCAGGGCATTTATCACCAAAACGTCTACACCGCGCATAAGTTCAATAGTGTGGTCGGGCATAGTCTTGCAGTCAGTGACGTAAGCCAATGCTCCGATGCGAAAGCCTAGTATAGGCAAGTGTGCGTGCATCACCGGCAGGGGAGTGATTGTGTCGCCGCCTATGCAGAATGGGGTGTTGTCGTCAAGCTCGTGTATGTTGAATGTTGGCACTCCGGGATAGAGATTTTTGCAAAAGCAGTAGGGCACGCGGTTGCGCAAATCGTCGGCAACATCCGGGCGACAGTATACATTAAATTTTCCGGTAGCGCAGTAGGGGCGCATATCGTCTACGCCGCCAACATGGTCATAGTGGGTGTGTGTGAACAGGGCAGCGGTGAGAGCCGGCGAGCCGGCACGCAACATTTGCATGCGAAAGTCGGGGCCGCAGTCTATCAAGAGATTATTGCCGTGGTCGGTTTCGAGCAATGCTGAGGTGCGCAAACGATTGTCGCGCGGGTCAGTTGATGTGCATACTGCGCATTTGCAGCCTATTTGGGGTACACCGGTTGATGTGCCGGTGCCTAGGAAGGTCAATTTCATAGTGTTTTTGCTGTGTTATTTTCTGTAGCGGGTGAGCACGCCATCTTCAAACATAAGATACACACCGTTGTCGTATGTCCAACGTTCAACCATGCCGCCGGTGGTGGGCACGCGTGTGTAATCATTTGGGGCGCCAAGAGCAAGCCGACATTCGCTTGATGTCATGCCGATTTCTATTTCAGAACGCATAATCAGTCCCCACACGCGGTCAGTGATGGTGTTGTATTTTGTGCGCGGATTGTCAAAGGCAAACAGTGTGTCGAAGTTGTGTGTTGACGTTGGGTCGTTGCCTATGGTCATCAGCACTGAATATTCATGTCCTGAAACATCAGTGAAAAATACTCGCAACGGTTGGTTGGCATTGCCCGGAGTGATGCGTGATATTGTGACCGGTATGTAGCGCAGACCCTCTATCTCGTTGCCGTCGGCGTCGTAGCGTCGAGAGGTGAGTATGTAGTACGTGTTGCCCACCAATTTTTGAGCAACGGTGTCGACAACGCTCATCTCCACAGTGAAGGGAACTTCAAATTGAGCGCGCTCGTCAAATGAACTGCGCAGCACCCCGGGGCGATAGCTCAGTCGGTTGCCTTTGTTGTCGAGAAATGAAAGTTGCACTTCCTCGTCGCCGGTGACAGATACGGTTGAACTTACACCGGTGAGCACTATCTCTGTTCCGGCTAATGAGTCGGGAATGACCGAGCCGCCCATGCTGAGCGGTGTGAAAATAAGTGATATGCGGTTATCAGTCACGAAAAGGCGCTTGCCGGGTTGCCATGCTGACGGCTTTTGACCGGTCACGTCTGCCAAAAATTGCTTTTCGGCACTTTCCACTATTTTGCGCTTTTTGATTTCGCGGGCTGTGATTTTCGGCGTGCTGTCAACGCCGGTGAAGCATGCCGAAATTGTGGGCAGCATCACAGCGGCGATGAGCACGCGTGAAAGTGTTGAGGTTAATTTATTCATTTGGGCTGAATGCCAAGGTTGTTGAATATGAATGAATAAATGTCGGTATATTCGTCAATGATTTTGCCGATAGGTTTGCCGGCACCGTGTCCTGCTTTCGAGTCTATGCGAATGAGTTTGGGGCGGTCACCGGTTTGTGCTGCTTGCAGAGTTGCAGCATATTTGAAAGAGTGGGCGGGCACCACGCGGTCATCGTGGTCGGCAGTAGTGACCATGATTGACGGATAGCGCACGTCTTTACCGCTCTTGATGTTGTGAAGCGGTGAGTAGCCCAACAAGTAGTCGGCCATCTCTTTCGAGTCGGCTGATGTGCCATAGTCATGTGCCCAGTTCCAGCCGATAGTGAAGCGGTGGTAGCGCATCATGTCCATAACACCTACACGGGGTATGGCCACGCGGAACAAGTCGGGACGTTGATTTGCGCAAGCACCTACCAACAAGCCACCGTTCGAGCCACCTTCAATGGTGAGCAGCTCGGGGTTGGTGTAGTTTTGCTCAATCATATATTCGGCAGCAGCGATAAAGTCGTCAAACACATTTTGCTTTTGCATCAGTGTGCCGGCCTCGTGCCATGCCTCGCCATATTCACCGCCACCGCGCAAGTTTGCTTGCGCATAGATGCCGCCGTTTTCAAGCCACAGCAGACGGTTTGCCGAGAACGATGCATTGAGCGTAACATTAAAGCCACCGTAGCCGTAGAGATAAACCGGGTTTTTACGGTCGCGCAGCACACCTTTTTTGTATGTTATGAACATTGGTATTTTTGTGCCGTCTTTCGAGGTGTAGAACACTTGCTTGGTGATGTAGTCAGAAAGGTCGATGCCCTTGATTTGTGTTGAGCGCACCAATTTGCTCTCACCGGTTGCTGCATCGTATGAGTATATTTCTGCCGGGCTGGTGATTGACGAGAAGCTGTAGAAAATCTCGTCTGAGCTGCTCGATGTTGAGAACGAAACCGAGCCATATCCGGGCAGAGTAATCTCGCGTATGAGTGTGCCGTCTATGTTATAGAGATATGCGTGGTTTGATGCGTCTTTGTCGTAGGTGAGTATCATTTTGTCTTTGCCGGTGAAGGTCACGTTGACCAACACATCTTTAGCCTCTGCTACAACATCGCGCCAATTTTGTTGGCGAGGGTCGTCGACCGGTGCTGCCACCAAACGATAGTTGGGCGCGCCGAGCGAGGTGTAAAAATATATTTCGCCATTTATCACGTCGAGCACATCAATGCTGTTGAGCTGGTCGTCGGCAACAGTCACCCATTCGGCTCCGTCGGTGTGCAGTTTTTTCACCTTCAGCGCATTGCCATTACCTTGGCCGCCGATGCTCACTGCTATCACTGTGGCTTTGTCGTCAACCCATGCGCGGTGGAAGTGCAGCGGCGCTGTTAAATCTTCAAACACAATGCTGTCTTGCGACTGCGGAGTGCCGATTTTATGGTAATATACTTTTTGATATTCGTTGGCATTTGAATATTCTTTGCCGGCAGCCGGGGCGGGGTAGGCGCTGTAGTAAAAACCATCGCCGTCCCATTGTGCAGCGGTGAATTTGGCCCAAAGAATATGGTCGTCAAGCAGTTGCTTTGTGGCAACATCCATCACATAAATTTCTGTCCAGTCGCTACCGCTGCGGGCTATTGTGTAGGCCATATATTTGCCGTCGGGACTCATAAACACACCGGTGAGGGCAACAGTGCCGTCTGTGCTGAGGGTGTTGGGGTCAAGAAAAACCTCGGGTGTTGCGTCGAGAGTCTCAGCTCGATAGAGCACCGACTGATTGCGCAGTCCGTCGTTCTCAAAAAAGTAGTAACGGCCGTCGGCACGCTTTTTGGGCACACCGTGTTTCACGTAGTTGTTGAGCTCGGTGAGGCGTGTGTGTATCTGTGTGCGGAAGGGTATTGCATCGAGATAGCCGCGAGTCACGGCATTTTCGGCTTGCACCCATGCTAAAGTCGCTGCTGCGGTATCGTTCTCTAGCGGACGATATGGGTCGGCAACGTTCGTGCCAAAATAGTTATCTACTGTGTTATCTGACGGCGCAGTCGGATAGTTGAGTGCCGATTGCGCTTGTATTGCTGATACTGACATCATGGTCAAAGCGGTTAATGATAGTAGCCTTTTCATAATTTAGTTATAATGAGAGGATATGTACGCAAAATTAAACAAAAAACATCACAATCAGAAAATTTTGTTAGAAAAATCTCGGCAACTACTTTCCTATACATTAATTTAAAATATAAATAATCTTAATACGCCCGAAAGGATAAAAAAAATTATTAATTTTGTAGGCGATATTGCGGTAATACGGTCTGACTTGACCGGCTCTCTCCTCTAACCCTGCGATATCAACTCTCTTGCCGAGTTTTCGGCCCTCGCCAAGTGCCTGTATTTAAGGCATTTCTGCATATTTGAAAAATAAAAAAACGACATAAATGACAAGTAGATGGAACTATCTACCCCTATCTGCAGAAGAACAAAAATTGGAATCGGAGCTTGCGCGACGATTTGCCAATGTCTCACCAATAAGCGAATTGTTGGTGCAGCGTGGCATACGTTCTATCGACGAGGCTGAAAAATTCTTTCATCCCTCGTTGCGCGACTTGCACGACCCATTTCTGATGCCCGACATGGACAAGGCTGTGGATCGGCTCAATCGAGCTATGGGGTCTAAACAAAAAATCATGGTCTATGGCGACTATGATGTTGACGGCACTACTGCCGTCGCTTTGGTGTATCGCTACCTGCAAAACTTCTACTCTGAAATAGAGTATTACATACCCACGCGCTACGACGAAGGGTATGGCATCTCTATTGCTACTATCGACGAAGCTGCTGAGCGAGGCATCAAACTAATTATTATTCTTGACTGTGGCATCAAGGCCATTGATGAAATTAAGTACGCAGCCGAAAAAGGCATTGACTTTATCATCTGTGACCACCATGTGCCCGACGATGAACTTCCGCCCGCTGCGGCTATCCTCAACCCAAAACTTGAAGGCTCTACCTACCCGTGCAGCCACTTGAGCGGCTGCGGCGTGGGCTACAAATTCATGCAAGCCTTCTCTATCAGCAACGGCATCGGCACCGGTGAGCTTGAAAATATGCTCGACCTCGTTGCCGTTTCAATTGCCGCCGACATTGTGCCCATGGTCGACGAAAACCGTGTGATGGCTTACCACGGTTTGAAACGTCTGAACTCTAACCCAAATATGGGTCTGCGTGCCATCATTCGCACTTGCGGACTGGGCGGTAAGGAAATAACCATCAGCGATGTTATCTTCAAAATAGGCCCGCGCATAAATGCCAGCGGTCGCATGCAAAGCGGTCGCGAAGCCGTTGAACTGCTCGTTGCCCGCGACATCAAAGATGCTAATGCAAAAAGCCTCGCTATTGACCAATACAACAAAGACCGTAAGGAACTTGACAAACGCATCACTGACGAAGCCAATGCCATCCTCGAAGCTCAAGGCGCCATGCATTCGCCCAACAAGTCAATCGTTATTTACAACAAAGATTGGCATAAAGGCATCATAGGCATTGTTGCCTCGCGCCTCACAGAGCTCTACTACAAACCTTCGGTTGTGCTTACCCTCGCAAACGGCCTAGCTACCGGCTCAAGCCGCTCTGTGCAAGGCTTTGACGTGTATAAAGCCGTTGAATCGGTGCGCGACTTGCTCGAAAACTTCGGCGGACACACTTACGCCGTCGGCCTCTCGATGAAAGAAGAAAATATACCCGAATTCACTCGCCGATTTGAGGAATTTGTGGCTGCAAACATACTTCCCTCACAACTAACTCCGCAGCTCGACATTGATGCCATAATTACCTTCTCGCGCATCACCCCCGAGTTCGTATCTATGTTGCGCTTGTTCAACCCATTTGGCCCCGGCAACCAAAAACCGGTGTTCTGCAGCTGCCGCGTCAAAGACTTCGGCA
>CAYSLD010000053.1:6623-12969 GCA_964431795.1 uncultured Bacteroides sp. | reverse complement strand
AGATGCTGACTCATGTCGTCGTAACGTTTTGAATAGTGTCCGAGCACCAATTGCTGCACCCCGGCCAATCGAGCAATCTCAGCAGCTTGAGCAGCCGTTGAGTGAGCACGACGTCGGGCATTTTGCACTTGGTCGTTAGCATACGTAGCCTCGTGATAGAGTGTGTGCACACCGCGCACACTGTCAGCCACGCGAGTGTCGAACATAGTGTCAGAGCAGTAGGCATAGCTCATTGCGGGGTCGGCATCGGTGGTGAGGCGAGAGTTTTCAATCACACGGCCATCGTCGGCAACAAAATCGGCGCCGGCCTTGATAGCAGCGAGCTCGCGTATAGGCACATTATAAAATTTAATCATGTCGCTGCGCAGATGTCGCAGTTTAGGTTTTTCGTCAAAGCGGAAGCCCACGCAAGGCACACCATGGTAGAGCGGGAATGCTGTGACGCGCATAGCATCGTCGTCGATGAGCACACCGCCATCGGGCGACACAATGTCATATTCAATTTCAAACGTAGTCTCGTGGCACACCACGCGCATGATTTGGCTGAGCAGCTGCGCTCCTTCTTCAAAAATGTGCACGCGCACACGTCCGCCAATCTCGTGCAACGACAGCGTTGACAGCAATCCGGGCAGTCCCAGGAAGTGGTCGCCATGCATGTGCGAAATAAACACATCGGTGATGCGTGAGAATTTTACGTGCTGACGGCGCAACGATAGCTGAGCGCCCTCGCCACAGTCAACAAGCATCACACGCCCGCGATATTCCACAGCCTGACAGGCAGGCAGATGTCGGTACGACGGCGTTGCTGAGCCGCAGCCAAGTATGTGTATATTGAAGTCGGACATAGCTCTTCATTTTGTTTACGCACAAATGTACGCAAAAAATTTAGATACACAAAGCCATAGCGCGGCGAAAAGGAAATGCCGGTCTTGCATCGTGCTGCAAGAACCGGCATAAGCTGAAAATAATAAGTGAATCAGACTTTCGGTTAAAGATAGAAATATGATTACTTACCAAATTTGATGCGCAATTTTTCGAGCATATCGCGAGTCATTGCGTCGAGGTCAAATTCGGGTTTCCAATCCCATTCAGCGCGAGCGCAAGTGTCGTCAAGCGAATTGGGCCATGAGTCGGCAATAGCTTGACGCAGGGGATCGTTCACATATTCCATTTTGAAATCGGGTACGTATTCACGTATCTTGTTGAAAATAATTTCAGGGTCGAAACTCATCGACGCAACGTTGAATGAGTTGCGGTGTACGAGTCGTGTGGGGTCAGCTTCCATGATCTCAACGGCAGCGCGGAGAGCATCGGGCATATACATCATATCCATATAAGTGCCTTTGCTGATGGGGCATTTGAAAGTTTCGCCTTTGACAGCTGAGTAGTAAATATCAACGGCATAGTCAGTAGTGCCGCCGCCGGGAGGAGCAACGTAGCTAATCAATCCTGGGAAACGCACTGAGCGAGTGTCAACTCCAAATCGCAAAGCGTAGTAGTCAGAGAGCATTTCGCCGGTAACTTTAGTTACGCCGTACATTGTGCGGGGGCGTTGAATGGTGTCTTGCGGGGTTTTGTCGTGAGGGGTTTCAGGGCCGAACGAGCCGATAGAGCTCGGAGTGAATACGGCACATTTTTTTTCGCGTGCTACTTCAAGAGTATTGTACAGACCACCCACGCCCACCGTCCAAGCGAGTTGTGGTTTTTGCTCAGCAACAGCGCTGAGTATAGCAGCAAGGTTGTAGATTGTGTCAATGTTGTATTTATCTACTGCATCAGCTATTTGCTGGGGGTTGGTAATGTCGACAAGCGCGCTAGGTCCGGTCTCTCTAATTTCCTCGGGGAGATTAACTCCGGGGATGTGACCTGCAACGACGTTACCGTTGGGATACTCCTTACGCAATTTAGCTGTTAATTCCGTGCCAATTTGGCCGGTGGCTCCAATGATGAGAATATTCTTCATGCAATTTGCCTTTAAAAAACTTATCTGAAAATGGTTAATTAGGATATTCTATGCAAAATTACTGCTTTTTTCGCGGAAAATTATTAATTTTGGACTAAAATTTTCACGTAGACATTATTAATAGCATGTACACGGATTTTCAAACCCATTTAAAGAAAGAGTTGCAAGACATCAAAGATGCCGGACTCTACAAAAACGAGAGAATAATCACCACCCCTCAAAAATCAAACATCGAGGTTGAAGGTGGCAAAGAAGTGCTCAATTTCTGCGCCAACAACTATCTTGGCTTGTCAGATAACACTCGCCTCATCGAGGCAGCCAAACGTGCGATGGACACACACGGATACGGCATGTCATCTGTACGTTTCATCTGCGGCACTCAAGATTTGCACAAGCAACTGGAACGCGCCATCAGTGAATATTTCCACACTGAGGACACCATACTCTATGCTGCTTGCTTTGATGCTAACGGTGGACTGTTTGAGCCGCTTCTCACCGAAGAAGATGCTATCATCAGCGACGCCCTCAACCACGCATCAATCATTGACGGTGTGCGCCTTTGCAAAGCTAAACGCTATCGCTATGCTAACGCTGACATGGCAGAGCTTGAAAAATGCCTCATCGAAGCGCAAGCACAACGCTTCCGCTTGATTGCTACTGACGGTGTGTTCTCTATGGACGGCAACGTTGCTCCCATGGATAAAATCGTTGAGCTTGCCGAAAAATACAATGCACTTGTTATGGTCGACGAAAGTCACTCGGCAGGTGTTGTTGGCGACACCGGTCGCGGTGTAGCCGAAAAATACAATCTATACGGCAAAATTGATATCTTCACCGGCACACTTGGCAAAGCCTTTGGTGGCGCTATGGGCGGATTTACAACCGGTCGCAAAGAAATTATCGACATGTTGCGTCAACGCTCTCGCCCCTATTTGTTCTCTAACTCAGTAGCTCCCGCTATTGTTGGTGCCAGCCTTGAAATGTTCAAAATGCTCGGCGAAAGCAATGCTTTGCACGATAGTCTTGTTGACAACGTGCAATACTTCCGCGAGAAAATGCTCGCTGCCGGATTTGACATCAAGCCCACACAAAGTGCCATCTGCGCAGTTATGCTCTACGACGCAAAACTTTCGCAAGATTTTGCTGCAGCCATGCAAGAAGAGGGCATATACGTCACCGGTTTCTACTATCCGGTAGTGCCCAAAGGCCAAGCCCGCATACGTGTGCAACTCTCAGCCGGACACACACGCGAGCAAGTTGACCGCGCCGTAGCAGCCTTCATCAAAGTTGGCCGCGCTCTTGGCGTCATCAAATAAGCACAGCGAAAAACGCGAGTTTTTACTTTTTCTACCCTAAAAATACGAGATAAAGTAAAAACTCAACGAAATTTTGGCGAGTTTTTACTTTTTCTACCCAAAAAATACGAGATAAAGTAAAAACTCGCCATTCTTTTAATTGCAATTTCCAAACGTATTTTATAACTTTGCGCATGTAAATCAGCAATACTTATTCTATGCCGAATATTCTCATATCAAGAAAAAAAGAATGTGAAGAGTTGCAACGCTGTATGCACTCAAACCGCTCCGAATTGGTAATTGTCAGCGGCAGACGCCGTGTTGGCAAAACATTTCTTATAGACAATTTTTTTAACGGCAAATTTGACTTTTCATTTGTCGGAGAGCATAAAACTCCAACAGCAGTGCAAATACAAAACTTTGCACGCGCGCTGAGCAAACATTCAAAAGCTGAAATGCCGGTCATTAAGACATGGTATGATGCATTTAATGCACTCGAAGATTATCTGGAAGGATTAGACACCGACGGCAAAAAAGTTATATTTATAGATGAAATGCCATGGATGGACACTCAGCGCTCAAACTTTGTCAGTGCGCTTGAGAATTTTTGGAATGGGTGGTGCAACCGTCGAACTGACATTATGCTTGTGGCAACGGGCTCAGCGACATCGTGGATGGCTGACAAAATAGAAGCCAATCAAGGCGGTTTGCATGCCCGCATAACTTGCAACTTGCACCTCTCTCCGTTCAATCTCAACGAGACAAAAGAATATCTACAGCAAAATGATTGCATGTGGGATGACTATCAGATTTTGCAAAGCTATATGGTTTTTGGAGGTGTGCCTTTTTATCTTAGCCTATTGAATTTTAATGATAGTTTGGCCCAAAATATTGATAGATTATTTTTTGCACAAGGAGCATTGCTGCGACATGAATTTGACGAGCTCTACAATGCTCTGTTTGTTAGAGCTGACTCATACATTCTTGTTGCAAAACTGCTATCAGAAAAAAAACTTGGCCTAACACGCGCCGAAATTTCTAAAATCACAGGCATAGAAGGCTCATTTCTGAGTAAAATACTGAAAAACCTTGAGCGGTGTGACTTCATAACTTGCTTATCACAATATGGCAATAAAAGCCGCGATTGTCTGTATCGGCTAACAGACTTCTTCACATTGTTTTACTATAAATTTATAGAAAGCGATAACACAAAAGACGACTGTTGGTGGAGTAATAATGTTAATTCGCACAGTGTTATGGCATGGATGGGACTAAGTTTTGAACTTGTGTGCTTGTACCACCACCGCCAAATAAAAAAGGCACTTGGCATTGGCGGAGTGTCAACTGCTATATCAACATGGCGCAGTAAGGCAGACACAGAAAATAATCTACCCGGATTTCAGATTGACATGATTATTGAACGTGCTGATAGGATTATACACCTCTGTGAAATGAAATTCAGCACAGGTCTTTACAACATAAGTGCCGAATATGAGTTAAAACTACGTGAACGTATGGCTCTATTTCGCGAGGCAACCAAAAATAAAAAGACGCTGGTCAACACATTTGTCACTACATACGGAGTGGTAAACGGCAAACACAAAAGCATTGTGCACAGCGAAATAACCATGGCTGACCTTTTTGGATGAGGATAGCACAAGCCCAATAGAGCGCGCTCTATTGGGCTTGTGCTATTGTATGTGATACGTACTATTTGTCAAGCTCGCTGAGAGCGAAAGCGTAAGCGCCGGCAGAGATGGCTTGCGATGCGCCAATTTCGGTGATGGCAACGCCGATACGCTTCATGGGATCGTAAACAACCTCTTTGTCAGAGCCGTACACGCGAAGTTTGCGTGATTGGCCTTTGGCGAATTGGGCGAATTGCTCAGCATCGTCAAGGTCGAAGATGCGCGATTGCACACGAGCCACGGGTGTGCCGTCGATGGCAGCGAGGTTGCTGCGCATAGCCTCGAGCAATGAGGGCATGATGTATTTGCGTGCAGCAGTGATGCCACCGCCAATCACAATGAGGCCGTCAACGAGCGATGCAGCCGTAGCCATAGCATATCCGGCAGTGCGGCCAAACTCAGCGAAAGCCTCGCGAGCGGCCTGTTGATTACCTTCGAGTTTGCCATCAGCAATAGCGCAGATGTCTTTAGGCTCAAATTTATGATTTTTGTCGCCGGACTTCTCGGCATACACACGTTTTATGGCGCGCACCGAAATGCTCTCTTCAACGTATGTACCTTCGATTGAAGTGTTTGGCAAGCAGAAAGTTTCAACGCATGAATTGTCACCGCGGTTGAGTTGGCCGTCAATAACCATACCCACACCAAAACCGGTGCCGAACGTGTAGCCCAACAAATTCTTGTAGCGTTTGCTTGAGCCGGCATCAGCCAAGCGTGCATTGATAGCAGGGAGTGCGCCGCAAAGGGCCTCACCGTAAGCATATAGGTCGCCATCATTGTTTATAAATGTGGGTATGCCAAATGTTTGCTCAAGGAACGGGCCAAGGGCAACGCCATCGCGGAAAGATGGGAAATTGGGCAAGAAACCGCCGATAATGCCGTTTGGATAGTCAGCGGGGCCGGGAAAAGCGAAGCTGATAGCAACAGGTTTGCCCGGAAGCTTTTCAATGATTTGTTTAAAGCCCTTTACCATGGTAGAAAGGCAAAGGTCAAGGTCGTGGGCATTTGAGGGCATAGTCACCGGGTCGACGATGTACTTGCAACCGGCCATAGCGCCGAACACAAAATTTGTGCCACCGGCGTCGAGAGTGACCACTATACGTTGGTCATTTAGATATTTATTTTGTGACATATTGGTAATTATTAGATAAGCAAATTTATAAATTAATCAGTGGTTTGGCAAAGAAAATGCTAAATTTAACAATTTTGCATATAAAAAGGGCGATCATTGCGATCGCCCGGTGAATCGTATCTTTGATTGTCATCAAAGAGTTTCTGTTTAACGAGTGAAATTTCTAAGCCTCCTACATATATTATGTAGAAATAACAGTGTTTAGGTACAACAGCAAAAAATGAAATCATAATTCATGAAAACAATGAAAAAATTTCTATCTAAGAAA
>CAYSLD010000053.1:0-6523 GCA_964431795.1 uncultured Bacteroides sp. | reverse complement strand
CAAGTGTAGATTTTGTTTAACGTCTGGGGCGATAATTTATGTTAATTAACTATTTTAATATAATGAGGTGCGAGTTTTTGAGAATTGAAAGCGGGGTTTGCCATTTTTGTTGTATCTTTGCACCATAAAGGGTGCCATTTGCTCCTGATGAACTAATATTGTAAAAGATGAAAAAAGTTGTCTTCTCACTGATAGCGGTGTTGGCAATGCTGACTGCCGCAGCTCAATTGAAAAATTTCACGCCCGACCAAAAGCTACGCTATGCCGAGGCTATAATAGAAAACTATTATGTTGACGATGTAAACTCAGACAGCCTTGTCACCGAAGCAATTGTGGCAATGCTCAAAACACTCGACCCCCACTCGGCCTACTCCACACCCAAAGAGACAGAAGAGCTCAACCAACCGTTGGAAGGTAAATTTAGCGGCATCGGTGTGCAATTCTCAATACAACACGACACTGTGTGCGTGGTGCAAACCGTGTCGGGTGGCCCGTCAGAGAAAGTTGGCATCATGCCCGGCGACCGCATTATCTATGTCAACGACACTCTTTTCAGCAATCCTAATATGCAAATCACCGACGTGCACAAAAAATTGCGCGGTCCGAAAGGCACCGTTGTCAATTTGAAGATTAAGCGCGGCAACAACCCCGAGCTTATAAACTTCCGTTTGGTGCGCGACGACATACCCATCTACAGCGTCGATGCCATCTACATGGCCACTCCCGAGGTTGGCTATCTGCGCATAAGCCGCTTTGCCGAGGATACTCCCAACGAGTTTGACCGCGCCGTAAAGCGACTGAAAGCACAAGGCATGCGTCACCTCATCATTGACCTTGAGGACAATGGCGGCGGTTTTCTCGGTGCCGCACACGGATTGGCCTCACGACTGCTGAAACGCGGTGACTTGGTGGTCTACACCAAGGGACTGCGCAGCGAGCAAGCAAACCTTGAAGTTGAAAAGTCATACGACCTCGGCATAGACCGCGTGGTGGTGATGGTAAACCAATATTCAGCCTCAGCCAGTGAAATTTTCTCAGGAGCAATGCAAGACCATGACCGCGGCATTATTGTTGGCCGCCGCACATTCGGCAAAGGACTTGTGCAACGCCCCTTCCCCTTCCCCGACGGCTCTATGATACGTCTCACCACATCACGCTACTACACTCCGTCAGGCCGCTGCATACAAAAGCCGTATGCAAAAGGCCAAGGCGACGAATATCAACTTGATATGCTCAACCGCTACAACAACGGTGAGCTGTGGAGCGCCGACTCAATACACTTTGACGAAAATCAACGCTTCAGCACACTCAAAAACAAGCGCACCGTGTACGGCGGCGGAGGCATCATGCCCGACTTGTTTGTGCCCGTCGACACGTCAAACTATTCAGTGTACTATCGCGACCTCATGGCCAAGAGCGTGATCACAAACTTCTGCATAAACTATCTTGACAAGCACCGCAACGAGCTGTTGGCTCAATATCCCGACGAAGAGGCATTTGCCAAACAATACAACTCGGCTCCGCTCATCAGCGAACTTGTTGAGGCCGGCGAAAAAGAAGGTGTAGCGCTCAATGAGGAGCAACTCAACACTTCACGCCGCATGCTCGAGGCTATAATCAAAGGCTTGTTGGAGCGCGATTTGTATGAAAACGGTGCGTATATGCGCTCGGTAAATCCGCTCAATCCGGTCTATTCTGAGGCTCTGCGCATCATCACTAATGAGAAAGAATACAACAAGTTGCTCAGCGGAAAATAAACCATTATGACACTCAGCGAACAAGCGCACGCGCTTTTGCGCAAATTTTACGGCTATGATTCATTTCGCCCCGGACAACTTGAAATTATCGAGGCAGTTCATGCGCGTCGCGATGCCGTAGTTATCATGCCCACCGGTGGCGGCAAATCGCTCTGCTACCAACTCCCGGCACTCTTGACTGACGGCTGCGCAATCGTTGTGTCGCCACTGATAGCGCTGATGAACGACCAAGTTATGGCTCTGTCGGCAAACGGTATTCCGGCTGCAGCCATAAACTCAAATATGCCCGAAGAGCACAACCGAACAGTCATGGAAGAGGTGTTTTCGGGACATATAAAATTGCTATATATCTCGCCCGAGCGCTTGATGCTCGACATGCCGCAATGGTCAAACGACATGAATATAAGTTTGTTTGCTATTGACGAGGCGCACTGCATTTCGCAGTGGGGGCACGACTTTCGCCCGGTGTACACCTCGCTATCAACCATTCGCGACAAATATGCCCATGTGCCCATAATCGCACTGACAGCAACTGCCGACCGCCTCACTCGCGACGACATTGCCACTCAGCTGCATCTGCGCAACCCATTTAGATATATCGGCTCATTTGACCGTCCAAACATATCAATAAATGTGATACCCGACCCCGGTTTGGCTCGACGCATGACCATCATCGGACAACTCATTGAAAGTCATCCGCACGACTCGGGAATTGTGTATTGCCTAAGCCGCAAGAACACCGAGACCGTGCATGCCGAGCTCACTCGCCGCGGATATCGCTCAGTGTGCTACCACGCCGGCATGAGCGCTGCCGCCCGCAACATAGCACAACGCGCATTTGTTGACGGTGAGGTGCAAGTGGTGTGCGCCACCATTGCTTTTGGCATGGGCATAGACAAAAGCAACATTCGCTGGGTGGTGCACAACAATATGTCGCAAAACATAGAGAGCTACTACCAAGAGATTGGGCGCGCCGGACGTGACGGCCTCCCCGCAAAAGCTATAATGTTTTACTCGCTCGGCGACCTTATAACTCTGCGCAAATTTGCCGAAGAGTCGGGCCGTCCAACAGTTAATCTGCAAAAGTTGGAGCGCATGAAAGAGTTTGCCGAGGCCTCGGTGTGCCGTCGACGCATACTGCTCAGCTACTTCAACGAGGAGACTCACTCTGATTGCCACAACTGTGACGTTTGTTTCAACCCGCCGGCACGATTTGACGGCACACGTTTGGCACAAATGGCGATAAGTGCAGTGATACGCACAGAGCAAAAAGTCGGCGCCTTTATGTTAGTTGACATACTGCGCGGCAGTGGACGCGCCGAAGTGATACAGCGCGGTTTTGACCGCATAAAGACCTACGGCGTGGGCCGCGACCTGAGCAATGCCGAATGGCGCAGCTATGTTTCACAAATGCTGCAATTGGGCGTGTTTGAGATTGCCTACAACGAGAATATGCACCTACGCGTCACACCTTTTGGCATGCGCATTGTCAGCGGCCAAGAGAAGTTGGAAATGGCAAAATTCTACCAAGCCGGCAGCTACCGACAAAAGGCGAAAGCAAAAGTTACGGTCACCGTCAACCCCGACGACGTGCTGCTCGACAACCTCAAAGTTGCACGTGCCGAGGCGGCGAAAAAAGACAATCTTGCCCCATACATGGTGCTCAGCGATGCGTCACTGCTCGACATAGTGAAACGCAAACCGCTGACTCTGGAGGATTTTTCAAGCGTCTACGGTGTGGGCGAAGTGAAAGCCGTGCGCTATTGGCGAACGTTTGTCAACGTTGTGCGCAAAGCAAAAAATATGAAAACAGCTCGCATCACCGGCACCACCTATCGTGAGACGTTGATGTTGCATCAAGCCGGAAAATCTATTGCCGAAATAGCCGAGGCAAAAGGTGTGGCACAAGCTACCATATACGGCCACTTTGCCAAGCTTATTGATGAGGGCAAAATCACCGATTTTAAAGGACTTATCACTCGCGAGCAATATCAAATTTTTCTTGATGCCATGCGCCGCAACCCGGCAAATGCCTTGCACGACATTGCGCCCCTACTCCCGGCCGGAATGCCTACGTTAGCTTTGGCCATATCGCGAGCATTGGCAAATAAAAAACGTGATTGAACTTACAATCACGTCTTTACTTAAACACAAGAAAAAAGATTGGCAGTCATCCCGACCCCCAATCTCCGTAAAACCTTAAAAATCTAATCCTATGAAAAAACTAATCAAATTTGTTCCTACGTCTTGTCGCTGTCTGTACCGACAAGCGTTAAGCTTTTCTTTTTTTTGCTGTTGTACTATTAATACAACTATCTCCGTCGAATTGTTCATTTTAGCAATGTTAAAAATCACCTTTGGCCTATTTTTGGCACAAAAAGGCACAAAAAAGCGGAGCACGCAAGTGTATATGCGCACCCGTAGAATAAATATTTTCTCTAAATTAGGGGACTAACGACGATGTATCTTTTCCATACGAGGCCAATTCACGCACTAACGACGACGATATGGCTGACAGCTCGGGCAGAGCGTAAAGCAACACCGTTTCAAGGCCACTGAGACGACGGTTCACATCGGCAAGGTCACGCTCATACTCAAAGTCGCGAGCCGAGCGCACACCGCGCAACAGAAATTTTGCGCCCACACTTTTTGCAGCATCAACAGTGAGAGTGCTGTATGTGATCACTCGCACACGTGGCTCGTTGGCGTAGACTTTGCGTATTTGCTCGGCACGTTGCTCACCGTCGGCCTGACTGTCAGGCTTGGCAGCATTCACTCCGATGCCAATCACTATTTGGTCAAATAGCTCCAAACCGCGCTCCACAATTGAAGCGTGGCCGATGGTGTAAGGGTTGAACGACCCGGCAAATAGAGCTATGCGCTGTTTATATGATGTCTGTGTCATCTTCAACAACAAGGTTATCAATGATGAAGTTTTGGCGCTCCATGGTGTTTTTGCCCATGTAAAATTCGAGCACGTCGCTCACACCGTCGTCTTTGCGCAGTGTCACACGGTCAAGACGCATCTCCGGACCGATGAATTTGCGGAATTCCTCGGGCGAAATTTCGCCAAGGCCTTTGAATCGTGTGATTTCGGCATTAGCAGTGCCCACAGTGTCGATTGCGGCCAGACGTTCCTCGTCAGAGTAGCAATAGTAAGTGTCGATATCTTCGCCTTTTTGCTTGCCTCGGCGAGCGGTTTTGCGGTTGCGCACGCGGAATAGTGGTGTTTGCAACACGTAAACGTGCCCTTTTTTGATGAGGTCGGGGAAGAATTGCAAGAAGAAGGTGATCATCAGCAAACGGATGTGCATGCCGTCAACATCGGCATCGGTAGCAATGATGACGTTGTTGTAGCGCAAGTCGTCGAGCGAATCTTCAATGTTTAGTGCGGCCTGCAGGGCGTTAAATTCGTCGTTCTCGTAGACCACTTTTTTGGTGAGGCCGAATGTGTTGAGCGGTTTTCCGCGCAAAGCAAACACAGCTTGAGTGCGCACATCACGAATTTTTGTGATTGAGCCGGCAGCCGAGTCGCCCTCGGTGATGAATATTGAAGATGCCTCTTTGAGGTCAGAGTTACCTTTCACGTCAGAGAGGTGTATGGTGCAGTCGAGAAGTTTTTTATTGTGTATGTTTACTTTTTTGGCTTTCTCGCGTGCCAGTTTTGTCACACCGGCCATAGCCTTGCGCTCACGCTCGCTTTCTTGTATTTTTTTGAGCAGAGTTTCAGAGGTTTCGGGCTCACGGTGCAAATAGTTGTCGAGCTCACGTTTGATGAAGTCGCCAACAAATTTTGCCACAGTCGGGCCTTCGGGACCAATGTCGCGAGAGCCAAGTTTTGTTTTTGTTTGCGACTCAAACACCGGTTCTTCAACCTTAATGGCAATAGCGGCAATCATGCCGTTACGTATGTCGGAATATTCGAAGTTTTTGCCGTAATATTCTTTGATTGTGCGCGACACCGCTTCTTTAAAGGCCGTGAGGTGAGTGCCACCTTGCGTGGTGTGCTGGCCATTGACAAATGAATAGTATTCCTCGCCATATTGGTTTGCGTGTGTGATAGCAATCTCAATATCGTCGCCACGGAGGTGTATGGTGGGATAAAGTGGCGAATTTGTCATATTTTCGCGCAACAAGTCGAGCAAACCGTGTCGCGAAGCGAAACGTTTGCCATTGAATATCATAGCCAAACCAACGTTGAGGAAGGTGTAGTTTTTGAGCAGTGGCACAATAAATTCGTCGCGATATTGATAGTCGCGGAATATTGAGGCATCGGGAGTGAAGCTCACAAAAGTGCCGTTTGGCTCGTCGCCGGCGGGCATAATCTCACTTTCTTCAACAAGGTTGCCGCAGCTGAAACGTGCCACTTTCATTTGGCCGTCGCGCACTGAGCGAATTTCGAAGTTTGTTGACAGAGCATTCACGGCCTTGATGCCGACACCGTTGAGGCCCACTGATTTTTTGAAAGCTTTTGAGTCGTACTTACCACCGGTGTTCATTTTCGCAGCCACGTCAACCACTTTACCCAGGGGCACGCCGCGGCCGTAGTCGCGCACGCTCACCGAAGTTTCGGTGACGTCAACAACAATCTGACGGCCAAAGCCCATCATATATTCATCAATAGAGTTGTCGAGCACCTCTTTGAGAAGCACGTAAATGCCATCGTCGGAATTGGTGCCGTCGCCAAGTTTACCGATATACATACCGGGGCGGCGACGTATGTGTTCTTGCCAGTCGAGGGTTTTGATGTCGCCTTCGTTGTAGTT
>CAYSLD010000052.1:0-13050 GCA_964431795.1 uncultured Bacteroides sp. | reverse complement strand
CTTATCACCAAAAACGAGCAAGTGCGCAAAACAGTGATGAAATTTTGCCAAGCACGTTTGTCACCGCCACTCATCGGCCAAATTATCGCCGAGGCATCAATCGACGGCACTGCCGACTATTCACGCATGGTGTACGAAGAATATTTGGAACGCCGCAAATGCTTGGTTGACGGTGTGAATCGCATTGAGGGCTGCTACACGCCAATCCCCATGGGCGCATTCTACACCGTGGCCCAGCTCCCGGTTGACGATGCCGAGGATTTTTGCGCATGGTGTTTGTCGGAATTTGAATACGAAGGCGAAACAATCATGATGGCACCGGCAAGCGGATTTTACGTCACCCCGGGGCTAGGCAAAGACCAAGTGCGGCTTGCCTACGTGCTTTGCAAAGATGACCTCAAACGAGCGCTCTTCTTGCTCGAAAAAGCACTAAAACAATACAACAGTAAGTAAAGAGTAAAAAGTAAAGAGTGGGTGCAAGCCGTGCGCCCGCACGGCTTGCACCACACACCATCCGCACGCAGTTTTTGGCTATTTCAGGGCGGCATCAATGGCTTTGGCCATTGGCCAACGCGGTTGGTCGTGTCGATTTTCGAGCACAATGATAGTTGTGCCGTCATCAGGATATTTTGCTACGTAAGCTTGAAATCCGCCATTGTCGCCGGTGTGATACACCTTCACCTTGCTGCCCGGTGTGGTGTCAATAAACCAACCAAGTCCGTACCATGTGTTGGGGCGGCGCTGATAGTCGCACCAAGGGCTGTCACTCACGCTGATGCGCGGCGTGTAAGCAAGGTCGCGCAACTCGGCACGCAGCAAAGTGTTGCGCTGCAGAGCCAATTCCCAGGCCAGCATGTCGCGAGCTGTGGCATATATGCCGCCATCGGGACGTGTGGCAAAAAAAGTTTCCTCGCCATAGTCATATTCATCCCAGCCACCGGCATCGTTTGGAGCGTAGCCGTGAGCAGTGTGTGCCGGCATTGTGTCGGGGTTGAAATATACCGCCGTCTTCATGCCTGCCGGCTCAAATATATGTGTGCGCTGATAGTCTATAAATTGCTGCCCGGTTTTCTGCTCTATAATATTAGCAAGAATCAAAAATGAAGGATTTAGATAGTCATAGGCGGTGCCCGGAGCAAATTTCAGCGCCTGCACGTGCGGGAAGTAAGCTATCGAAGTTTCGTCGGTGGCATATATACAACGCTCGCGGCTTGAGCGGTCGCGAGTGTCAGGCACACCTGAGGTGTGTCCGGCCAAATCAGCAAGCGTGATATCATGCCAAAATTGCTGCGGATAAGGCATAAACTCGCTCACCTTTGCATTGATATCTACTTTGCCTTGCTGCACCAACTGCAACAGACCAACCACAGTGAATTGCTTTGATACCGATGCAATATTAAACAATGTTTGCGGCCCTATGCGCTCACCGCTCACCATATCGGCAGTGCCAAAATAGCGTTCATAAATCACGCTATCGCCACGCGCTATCAACACAGCGCCACCGGGAGCGCCGTCCACTCCGCCGTAGCGTTGCGCAAACAGCGAATCGACAGTAGCAACAAAGTCAGATGCAGACGCACCGACGGCAGCAAACACAGCCGCCAAAACAACAATCACCTTTTTCATAATCAAAATAATTTATTATTACCATACCAACGATTTATCCACAAGCCAAGTAACTTGTCGGTCACCGAATATGTTTTATTTATAACAGTCACCATATCGCGCTCTAACAGCCTTATTAGCGATGATTGCACCGAACTTGCCGACGCCAACTTGTGACGCTTAACAAAATCAGAAGAAGTGATTTTGCTCACCTGTCCTTCAAGAGCTATGGCATATAACAATTCTTTCTGCCGCTCAGAGATATTCGATAAAATCTCACGAAATATAGTGTCGTTTGCCTCTATCATATCATCTACAGCCTGCGCCACAATTTCAAGAGTGCACTCCTCGCCTTGACGTGTCTCGGCAAAGGCCGAATTAAAAGTTTTTTGTATGTAGAATGTATGTCCTTCAAACAAGTCATACACCTTATGCACTACGGCAGGACTAACTTTTCGTTCTCTATTCACAAAGTTGCCAACAATAAAATCAGTGTAAATATCACGGTCTATTGCTCGCAATTCGAGGATGTCGGCAGCAAGATAAAACGGCCGTGCTGCAGACGTAAACATCTCATTCATTATGTGACGTTCACTACCTGAAAAGATGAAATTGCAATTGCTGATTTTTTGTATATACTTTCTTAACACCGCCTCAACATTACGTTCAGGGTATTTTGATATTTGCTGAAATTCGTCAATTGCAACAACACAAGGTTTGTCGGCCTTTTCAAGGTATGAAAATATCTCTTCAAGCGTATATTCGGGGTGCGCAATATCACCCAATTGCACATTAAAAGTAGGAAAATTATTAATTGGGTCAAACCCAAAACTTCCGCTTAGCGATTTAATAGCCAACATAAACGTTTGCACCATTTTACGGCTGCGAGACAACAAAGTTTCGTAAATTTCACGTCCTAACAAGTAGGTAAATTCACGCAGCGATGATGTGTGCAGTATATCAATAAAAAAAGTGTAATAACTATTACTTAGCTCCGGCTTGTCGTAGCAAAACTGTATCAATCCGGTCTTGCCCATACGCCGTGGTGAAATTATCACCACATTATTACCGTTAGTTATAGATTTGATAAGACGTGCCGACTCAGTGACGCGGTCACAGAAATACTGCGGGTCAATTTTGCCGGTAACGATAAATGGATTGTTGCGTGCCATAATTAGTTGAATTTTTGGCAAATATAATTATTCTAATCAAATTATGCAAATCAAATAATTTTAAATGCATAATTTATCGCCGCCATGCCTCGTTTTGTTGGTGGCGAAATAATTGCTACCTTTGCGTATATGTTGCGCGGGCACTTCAGCCCGGGCCGGCACAAACAGAACTTTCTACCACAAAACACAGATACTCATGGCTAATAAGTGCATACTTTCGTTTGGCGGAGCGATGTTGCTCGCCGCTGCAGCTCACGGCCAAAAGCCCAATATCATTTACATCATGTGCGACGACATGGGATATGGCGACCTCGGTTGCTATGGCCAACCATACATCAACACGCCCAATATTGACCGCATGGCGCAAGAAGGTATGCGTTTCACGCAAGCCTATGCCGGCAGCCCGGTGAGCGCCCCTTCGCGCGCATCGTTCATGACCGGACAACATAGCGGCCACTGCGAGGTGCGCGGCAACAAAGAGTATTGGCGCAACGTGCCAATGGTGCGATATGGTGTGAACGACGAATACTCTGTGGTGGGACAACACCCATACGACCCACAACACGTCATCATACCCGAGATAATGAAAGACAACGGCTACACAACCGGCATGTTCGGCAAATGGGCCGGGGGCTACGAAGGCTCAGCGTCTACACCCGACAAACGCGGCATTGACGAGTTTTATGGCTACATATGCCAATTTCAAGCACACCTCTACTATCCGAACTTTCTCAATCGCTACAGCTCCTCGCTTGGCGACACGGCCACGGTGCGCGTGACACTTGAAGATAATATCAAATATCCGATGTACGGCAAAGAGTATGCAAATCGTCCGCAATACTCTGCCGACTTGATACACCGCGAAGCACTGAAATGGCTTGACAAACAAGATGCAAAACATCCGTTTTTCGGCATATTCACATACACATTACCGCATGCCGAACTGGCTCAGCCCGAAGACTCGCTGCTGCTCGGCTACGAAGAAAAATTTTATGTAGACAAAACCTGGGGCGGCGATAGATGGTCACGCTACAATGCCGTGGTGCACACTCACGCACAGTTTGCGGCTATGATTTCGCGCTTGGATGCATACGTTGGCGAGGTGTTCGACAAGCTCAAAGAGAAAGGACTTGACGAAAACACCATAGTGATTTTCACCAGCGATAACGGTCCTCACGAAGAAGGCGGTGCCGACCCGCAATTCTTTGGACGCGACGGCAAGTTGCGCGGACTGAAACGTCAATGCTACGAGGGGGGCATTCGCATACCGTTCATAGTGCGTTGGCCGGGGAAAATCGCTGCCGGCACAACTAATGACCACCAATTGGCATTTTACGACCTCATGCCAACGTTTTGCGACCTCACCGGCGTGAAAAACTACGTGAAAAAGTACACCAACCGCAAGAAAAACGGCACCGACTATTTCGACGGCATTTCATTTGCGCCGACTCTGCTCGGCAAAGACGGCCAAAAGGAGCACGATTTCCTCTACTGGGAATTTGACGAGACCGACCAAATAGGTGTGCGCATGGGCGATTGGAAACTTGTGGTAAAGAAAGGCACACCGTTGCTATATAACTTGGCCACAGATATACATGAGGACAACGACATCGCTGCCGAACATCCCGACATTGTGCAGAAAATGGTTGACATCATACACGCGCAGCACACCGACAATCCCAACTTCCACGTCACCATCCCCGAATAAAAACAAAGCCTCGCAAATTGCGAGGCTTTGTTTTTATTCGTATTCTTCGCCCCAAGTGTCGGGGTTGATTTGCTGCAAGTCTTCACCGTCGAAGTCTTCGTCATATTCTTCGTCAAACTCCTCGGGGTCGTCAGGCATTGGCGCTTGCTCGAAGATAAATTCATCCTCTTCGCGCACGCGGTGGTGGCCGTCAAGCGGACGGTGCACAATGTCGGGAGTAGCCAAACGGTTAGAGTCGTCGGTGATAGCGCGCCAAAGCACATCTTTGAGGTTCACCAAGCCGTCACCAACCACTGACGATATAAATACGTGAGGCACGTCTGTGGGCAGAGTTTTTTCAATCTCATCCATCAGCTCATCGTCGAGCATATCGCATTTAGAAATTGCGAGGATGCGATGTTTGTCCATCAACTGCGGGTTGAACTGCTTGAGCTCGCGCAGCAAAATGTTGTATTGCTCAACAATGTCATCGGCATCGGCCGGCACAAGGAATAGCAGCACAGCATTGCGCTCAATGTGGCGCAAGAAGCGCAAGCCAAGGCCTTTACCCTCGCTGGCACCCTCAATGATGCCGGGAATGTCGGCCATAACAAATGAGCGGTTGTCGCGATAGCTCACAATGCCGAGTTGCGGCTCCATAGTTGTGAAGGGGTAGTCGGCAATTTTCGGACGTGCTGCCGACACTGCTGACAGCAATGTAGATTTACCGGCATTGGGGAAGCCAACAAGACCCACATCAGCCAAAAGTTTCAGCTCAAGTATTACGGTTTTCTCGATAGCGGGCTCACCGGGCTGAGCATAGCGCGGAGTGCGGTTTGTGGCACTTTTGAAATGCCAGTTACCCAAGCCGCCGCGGCCGCCTTTAAGCAACTTCACGTCTTCGCCGTCGTACTTCACCTCGGTGAGATATTCGCCGGTTTCAGCATCGAAAACAACGGTGCCACATGGCACTTCAACAATCACGTCTTCGCCATCCTTACCAAAGCTGCGGCCACCTGAGCCGCTGCCACCGTTACCGGCAAAAATGTGGCGGCGATATTTCAAGGGTAGCAAGGTCCACATGTTTTGATTGCCGCGCAGGATGATGTGACCGCCGCGGCCGCCGTCGCCGCCGTCGGGACCACCTTTGGGCACATACTTAGCGCGGTAGAAGTGGCGCGAGCCGGCGCCACCTTTGCCTGAACGACAAAGTATTTTTACGTAGTCAATAAAGTTTGAATCTGCCATTATATTTTAGTTTTTTGCGTTTTATGCTAGAGTAAGCCGGCCGCACATCTCACTACATTATAGAGAGGTTGCGGTGGTGGCGCATCAGTTCTTGAGCTTGAGCGAAGTCGGCATGCGAGCCAACGTCGAGCCACGTGCCGTTTATGGGATAGTACACAACTTTTCCGCCGGCTTTTATTGTGCTCTCAATGAGGTCAGTGGCATCGGTGCGCACATTGCGTTGCAGGGTTTGCAGCACACTGTTGCGAATGATGTATATGCCGGCATTGGCGAAATACGAGTATGAAGGTTTTTCTTCAATGCCTGTCACTTGGTGACCTTGAGTGGTGAGGATGGCAAACGGCACAGACACTTGATAGGGAATTGCCGCAATGGTGATGTCGGCTTGCTCTGCGCTGTGGCGCATATACATATCTTCAAAAGATATTGTGGTGAGCAAATCACTGTTCATCACCAAAGTGTTGCCGTCGGCGGAGTGCTCTATGAGAGCGGCAGCGCCGATAGTGCCAAGTGGCACATCCTCGGTTATGCACTTCACTTGCACACCGGCAATCGGAGTGCTGAAGTGTTCATATAATTGTTCGGCCAAGTAGCGGGTTGACACCGTGATATCAGAGATGCCACAGGCAGCCAAGGCCTCAACATTATAGTCAATAATAGCCTTGCCGTCTATTTCGAGCAAGGGTTTGGGGCGGGTGAGTGTGAGCGGGCGCAAGCGTTCGCCTTTGCCACCGGCCATAAGTATTGCCGAGAGCGGCAATATTGTGTGAGTGTGCTGCAGGTCAATGATGTCGGTGATGTGATTGTCGGCATCAAGGCAGGGCACAAGAGTTATGCCAAGTTCGCGCATAGCACGAATGTTGGCAACGGTGTTGTCACGTAGGCTTTCGGTGGTGATAGCTTTAAAGTTGCGGTGCATCACTGAGCCAACTTCTTGGTCGGTGGTGTGACCGGCTAATAGAGCGCGTCGCACGTCGCCATCGGTGAGAGTGCCACACATGCGGTTGTCGTTGTCAACGACAAAGAGAGTCATCGCCCCGCCCGAGAGGTCGTTGAGACGGTCGAGTGCGGAGAGCAAGGTCATGTGTGAGTTGATGATATGTCGCTCTTTGTTCATTATGTTGCCTTATTCTTATAACGATGATTGTGCCAAAATTGTTTCGGCAATCATCCAATCTGTTAGTGTATCTAGGTCAATAGAACGACTGCGGTCCATCACTGAGGGCACGCGTCGTTTGAATTCGCCGAGGGCGTGAGCGCGCAGCGAATTGGGGTTTATAACATAAACGGCACCGTTATACTCCCACACTTTCGGGCAGTCTTGGCGGCGAGTGTAGAGGCCATCGCCTTTCGAAATGTGCAAATACCCGTCGTCGGTGGTTTCGAAGCAAGTGTAGTAAGGATTAGACAGGGCTTCGGCCACGCTCACCACCATATCGAGGTTGTCGGTATAAAGCGAAAGAGCTTGGCGCACGTCGTCGGCAGTGCGCATGGGCGATGTTGGCTGTAGCAACACCACGCAGTCGTAGGCAATGCCGCGGCTGTCGGCCCAGTCCATAGCGTGGAGCATGACCTCACGGCTGCCTGAGCGGTCTGTGGCGAGCTCTGCGGGGCGGCGATAAGGCACCGGCACGCCACAACTTTCGGCAACTGCGGCAATCTCATCGTCGTCGGTCGACACAATCACATGTGCCGTGTCAACGGCCAACGCTTTTGCTACGTCAATGCTGTAGGCTATGAGAGGTTTCCCGGCCAGCGGCTTTATGTTTTTGCGGGGTATGCCTTTGCTGCCACCGCGGGCGGGGATGATATATAGGGGTGTCATCTATTTTATATCGTAAAATTTCTTTTGTGACCGGCTGAAGTCAAAGTGCATAATTGCATCAACCATGAGGTCAACGGTGTTGGGTTTATAGTAGGGGTTAGCGGCGAGGGCTGCGCGTTGGCGTCCTTCGGGGCTAAGTGCATAGTCGATGGCTGCGGCAATTTCGTCAGCGGTATCGCCGCATTGCACCACCGAGTCGCTGCGCAAACGGCCATTTTGGCGCACTCCGATGTTGACGGTGGGAATGTGCATAGAGGGCACCTCAACTATGCCGCTCGACGAGTTGCCAACCACAGCGGCCACGCAGCGCAAGGCAGAGAGATAGCGCAACATGCCCAACGATTTGACGGCCTTCACGCGGTCAGAGTTGGCACGAGCATAGTTTTCTATGAGTGTGGCAATGCTCTCACCGCCGGCGTCGTTGTTTGGATATGTTATGAGCACATGTCGGTCGGGGTTGCGATCGAGTGCATCAAGTAGCTCGCTGAAGCGCACGGCGGGATCTTCGGTGTCGAGCGTAGCGGGATGATATGTCACTAACAAAGAAGATTTGGCATCGAGTGTAAAACCGTCGAGCGTGGCCATAAGTTCATAGGGCGAAAGCAGCGGTTGGTTCATGATGTTCCACACGCCAACCGCACCGGTGTTGATGACGCGGTCGGGTTGCTCACCCATCTGTATCACTCGCTGACGGTTTTGCTCGGTCTCAACGAGGTGTAGCAGAGATAGCTTGGTGAGAGCATGGCGCACAGCGTCGTCAACGGCACCTTCGCTGATAGCGCCGCCGGCAATGTGCACAATGGGGATGCGCATAACCATTGCAGCAGAGGCCACAGCCAACATCTCGTAGCGGTCGCCGAGAATGATAACACAGTCAGGGCGAATAGCACTAAATGCGTCTGTCATACCGTCCAAGCAGCGAGCCATAGCGTGAGCGCGTGAGGCCTCATCGTCACCGTCAACAGTCATGTCAACGCGCACCACGTCAGCAAATCCGGCAGCTATAATTTCATTGACAGTCATGCCAAATCGCTCAATGAGGTGCATATTTGTGGCTATGATTTTCAGCTCCACATCGCTGAGTGCAGACAGCGCGTGGGCCAACGGGGTGAGAAGTCCCCAATCGGCACGCGTGCTGGTCACCATGCAAATCTTCTTCATCTGTTCGTGCGTAATTTTTATTTTAACAAGTCGGCAGCGTCGGCATAGTTGATTTGGTTCAACGGCACAAGAGTGAGCGTTGAGTCGATTTGGTTGTCATCGTAAGCCGAAGCCGGATAAATTCCTTTAGCCACAACTTTATCGCGAGAGTTCACAAAGTAGACTGCGTCAACGCCATAGCGGCAAATTGTGTTGTAGGCGGCAGTTGTAGGCTCGTTCACGGTGTAGATTGTGGCGTTTTTCAAGCTTTGGCGGCGTGATTTTGCTATAGCATTTTCCTCGGCAGAAGTGCCACCTTCGGCAGCCGTGCCTGTGCTGCGCCAAGCACCGTTGAGAATGACAACAGCGCCACAGGGCAGACCTCCGTCGGCAATAGATTTGCGAGCGGCAGTGGTTGCCATGTCCATAAACATCTCATCGTTAGGTTCAACCTTATCAACTTTTGTGATAGGCACACCGGCGAGAGCAGTGCCGCAAAGCAATGTCACTAGTACGGCAGCAATAAAAATAAGTTTTTTCATCGTAACTATATAGTTTAGTGTTTAAGTGTCAATGTTAGTTTAAATAGTCATTAAATAGCAAAGTTACAACTAAAAATTGATATGCCCAATTTATTATCGAAAATACGCACCGATTCCGAAAAAGTGTCACTAGTGACACTTTTTCGGAATAAACTAAATTTATAAATCAAGCGAATTTTCGTTTAGCAGAAAGTCATATATGCTCATTGTTGTAATGCCTGAGTTATCACGCTCTACGAGGCTATAATTACCTACAACAACAAATTTTTTAAACGAGTCGTTTACGTTTTGCAAAGATTTATGCTCTTGTTGCAATTTTTCTTCCGACTCAAGGCGATAAGCCGATTGAATGTAATAGCGCTTGTTTGCTTTATTACATACAAAATCAATTTCATAGCTCACTCTCTTCTGCTGACCGTTTTCGTCTTTAACAATGATAGGCACCACACCCACATCAACATTAAATCCGCGTATGCGCAACTCGTTGTATATCACATTTTCCATCATGTGAGTTTTCTCAAGTTGGCGGAAATTCAAGCGAGCATTGCGCAAGCCGAGGTCAACAAAATAATACTTATAGGGTGTATCAATATACTGACGACCCTTCACATCATACCGACGTGCTTTTTCAACGAGAAACGAATCGCAAATATAGTCAAGATACACTTTTATTGTTTTGTCGGTCAGTTTCACTTTCTTTTCACTGACAAACGTATTTGCCAACTTTGAGGGATTAGTCAAGCCCCCGATATTTGAAGATATGATATCAATTAGTATTTCCAGGTTTTCATCATTTTGCACTCTGTATCTTTCTTTGATATCGGTGATATATGTTTTATCAAACAGAGCCTTAAGATATTCAGCTTTTCTCTCTTCCGTTTTATACTCAGTGACCTGTGGCAACCCACCGTAAGTCATATACTCGCCCAAAGCCAGCTCTAACGGCTTATCACAAGTGGTAATAAATTCTTTAAAACTCAAGGGGTATACTTTGATTTCTTCGCCGCGGCCACGAAAAGTAGTAATCACATCTTTTGATAAGAAACGAGCATTACTACCTGTAACGTACACATCAGCATTTGCAATTTTGAGATAGCTATTGAGCACATCCTCAAACTCATCAACGAGCTGCACCTCATCAAGTAGTATGTAGTACATATCACCGTCTACCATCTGCGCATCAATGTATTCCAGCAATTTATCAGGATCGCGCAAACTTTTGTTGCGTCTATTTTCCAAATCTACAGTAATGATGTGGGCATCATCAACGTCATGCTGCCTTAACCAATCAACAAAAAGATTAAACAACAAATATGATTTGCCGCAACGGCGCACCCCGGTAATGATTTTTATCATTCCGTTGTGACGGCTTTCAACTATCCGATCTAAGTAAGTATTTCGCTGTATTTCCATAATAACATTCCGAAAAAGTGTAATTTGTGACACTTTTTCGGAATGCAAATATATATAATCTTTTTAAAAGATGCAAATTTTCAGGCTGTTAGCAGTGTAAATACACTAGCTGAGCAAAGGTGTCGGCAAAGCAGCGGGCACCTGCCACAATCGAATTGAGCAAAAGTGAAGTGACAAAAAGCACAAACACAAGCCACAGCACACTAAGACCTATGTTTCCGGCTCCGCCTTTTGACTTAATTGTGCTAAAGAGTTGTCCGAACGCAACAAGAATCGATCGCACATTATAGTAAATAACTAAAGCGCCTGCAATGCCTAAAATAAAGTTGAGCCACGCAGCATTACTATTAAATTTTAGACCGATTTCGAGTACAAACCATGCAATTATAAATCCACTCAAGATATTACTTTTAGCCTTCATAGAACAATATTTTTAAAGTAGTTAGTAATTAAAATTATCGCACAAATGTACTGTTTTTTTTAAAAGTTACAAAAATATTGCAACATAAATGTGGTGGGGGTTATTTGCGGGAGATTTTGAAGTGTTGGTCGGTGTAGGTGAAGGTGATGATGTCCATGGCAGCGAGGTGAACTACGATGTCGTCGGCTGCGCGCTGCGAGGTGTGCAGCAGCAAGGGAAGCTTGTCGGTTGATATGGGTTCGGCGGCAGCATCGAGGGCACTTAGCAGGGCCGTCTCGGCATCGCTAAGAGTGAAAACACTGTTGTGTGCACTGTTTTTCATTTGCCAAGCCCGCACCATCAGCGGGTGAGCGGCAATATTTTCGTCGGCAACGCGGTAGTAAGCACGACGACGGCCATCAGCCTCGAGCACTTGCACCGGGCGCTGAGTGGCGCGCGCAATCGTGGCACGTATAACAATCAGGCCGCCGTCAACCTTAAAAGCGTCGAAGGTGACGTCTTGAGCAGGCGAACAGTACATTTGGGCAGCCTGCTCAACAACGTAAATATCCTCCTCGTTGCGCACACCGGCAATGTTGCCGTTATCTTTCACACCAATGAGCAATCGGCCGCCGTCGTTATTAGCAAAAGCCGAGATTGAGCGGGCAATTTTGCGAGCATCGCTAATAGAGTATTTGAAATCTTGGTGTTCATGTTCACCCTGTTCTATAAGGTCGTGAATGACAAATCTGCCACGTGTGGCGCGGAGGTCTTTCATTATTGGGGATAAGTGAGATGGTTGTCAGAGATGTTGCGGAGAGTGAGGTCAGCGTAACGACGTGCGGCTTTGCGTGCTCCGTCAAGGTCCATAAATGTGTAGTTACCGCAATCGCGAGCGGTGGCACCGGGCACTTCGCCTTGATATGCAGCTATCCACTCAAACATTTCGAGCATAAGAGCGGCAACAGTGCGGCTTGAGTGTTCGCCTTGCAAAATGAGATAGTTGCCGGTGCAACAGCCCATCGGCCCCCAATAGACCACGCGGCTCTTCCACTCATCGTTGTTGCGCAACCAAGTAGCGGCAAGGTGTTCTATGGCATGAAGCACTTTCGGCTCGAGTGCGGGCTCACGGTTAGGGGCAGTCATGCGAATGTCGTAGGTAGTGATAACTTCGCCGGCGGGGGTGGTGTCAATGCGCGACACATACACACCCGGTTCGAGCACAAGATGATTTATGGTAAAACTGGCAATTTTTTGCATAATCAGAGTTTTTTGAGTATTGCAGTGAGAGCTTCGAAGGTGTGACGGGGTGCGTCGTCCCAAAAGTTTTCGTATTGCGAGATGTTGTCGGCAGCACCGGGGGTGTCACTGATGACGCGTATGCAGACGAAAGGAACGTTTTTGAGGTGGCAAACGTGGGCAATGGCAGCCGACTCCATGTCAACGGCCATAGCTTCGGGATAGAGCTGCAAAATGCGGTCTACGTCGTGACGATGAGCCACGAATATGTCGCCTGAGGCAATCAGGCCATGTTTTGCGCCGGGGATTGAGTCAATGACCTCTTGAGGCAAAGCGCAAGCAAAGCGTGCGGGGCACTCCGCAGCTTGACCGGGCTCAGTGCCGGGGCCGCACCACACATCGTGATAAGCCACAGCATCGGCAATAACAACATCAAGTATGCCGGCGCCACCGCCTGTGCCACCTGCCACACCTGAGTTCACCACCAAGTTGGGGTGGAAATGCTCAATGAGGGTGAGCGTGCCGATAGCTGCATTCACCTTACCGATGCCGCATTGCATGGTCACAATCTCGTGGCTGCCGATCTTGCCGGTGTGGAAACGGGTGTCGTTGATAGTGACTTGAGCATGATTTTCTATGAGAGGGAGTAGCAAGTTGAGCTCTTTGCTCATGGCTACGATGATGGCAATCTTCATAATTGGAGTTTGTTGAGGTATTGAAACAAAAAAGCCTCCGCTTGAAAAAGTGGAGGCTAATATTGTGGGCGTTGACGGATTCGA
>CAYSLD010000051.1:0-13118 GCA_964431795.1 uncultured Bacteroides sp. | reverse complement strand
ACCACGACGGATTTAACGTTGAGATGCAAGCGCAAAAAGACCGTGCTCGCAACGCAGCAGCCGTTGAGGCAACCGACTGGGTTACAGTTCACGAAACTACCGACACAGAGTTTGTTGGCTACGATAGCTTCACAGCGACTACACGCATAGCACGCTACCGTCGCGTGAAACAAAAGAACCGCGAGTTCTTCCAAATCATCCTTGAGCGCACCCCGTTCTACGCAGAGATGGGTGGTCAAGTTGGCGACCGTGGCACACTCACCGACAACGCAACAGGCGAAGTAGTAGAAATTTACGACACCAAACGTGAGAATGGTATTGCCGTTCACTTGACAACAAAAATGCCTGCAAACGTAGACGCCGAATTTACAGCCGCTATCAACGTTGAGGCACGCCAAGCAACAGCCGCTAACCACACAGCCACACACTTGTTGCACCAAGCACTTCGCACAGTGCTGGGCACACACGTTGAGCAAAAAGGCTCGTTTGTATCACCCGAAGTGCTCCGCTTTGACTTCAGCCACTTCCAGAAGCTCACCCCCGAAGAAATTCGCAAAGTTGAGCACTTGGCCAACAGCTACGTTCGTCAAGCCATTGCTCGCGACGAGCGTCGCAACGTGCCCATCGCCGAAGCTCGTGAACTTGGCGCTATGGCTCTCTTCGGCGAGAAATACGGCGACGAGGTGCGCGTGATCAAATATGGCGACTCTGTTGAGCTTTGCGGTGGCACACACGTTGACAACACCGGCAACATCGGCATGATTCGCATACTCAACGAAAGCTCTATCGCAGCCGGCATCCGTCGTATTGAGGCTGTCACCGGCGAACGCGTTGAAAATATGCTCGATGAACTCAGCGACACCATGCGCGGTGTGGCAGCTGCATTCAACAACGCTCCCGACGTGCTCACTGCACTCCACAAAGCCATGGACGAAAATGCAGAGCTCAAACGTCAAGCTCAAGAAGCTATGGTTGAGCGCGCAAACAACTACGCAACACAATTGCTCAATCAAGCATACGTGGTGAACGGCGTGAAACTCGTTGTTCTCAAAGGCACACACATTCCTGAAGGTGTAAAACTATTGGCAATGGCAGTGCGTCGCGACTCGCCCGAAGGCACAGCATTTATTGCAGCAACAGCCGACACCCATAGAAAGCCGTTGCTCACCGTAGCACTCACCGACGACCTTGTTAAGGCAGGCCTCAACGCAGCAAACATTGCACGCACAGCAGCCAAAGCCATCAAAGGCGGTGGCGGTGGTCAACCCGGTTTTGCACAAGCCGGTGGTAAAGACGCCGAAGGCCTTGAAGCAGCATTTGACTTGTTGGTAAAAGCATTTGAGCAATAAGATATAAACAAATAAACACTATAGCATAGCCCTAACAATCTATCTGTTAGGGCTATGCGCTTTATATATGGCATAAACAAGCCAAGTTAAGCCATTTCAAAGCGATAGTAACAATTACAGAAATGCACTTTAATTAACGCTTTTTCTTAGAAAAGGCAGGCAAAATGACAGAATTATCCGAAAAAATTTTGTAACTTTGCAGTCATATTGTATATTAATTAAAAAGTGCAAAACAAATATCTCGATGGACATTAAAAAAGCGCTCTATATCTCGCAAGAGATTTCACCTTATCTACCATCGTCAGTTCTCGCTGACATGGGCCGCAATTTGCCCCAAGGAATCCAAGAAAAGGGCATTGAAGTGCGTACCTTTATGCCAAAATATGGCTCGATTAACGAGCGCCGCAATCAGTTGCACGAAGTGATTAGATTGTCAGGACTCAACATCGTAATCGACGATACCGATCATCCACTTATTATTAAGGTAGCGACTCTTCAACCTACCCGTATGCAGGTATATTTTATAGACAATGACGATTATTTTCACCGTCAAGGGTCAGAAGGTTTGGAAATAGACACCGAGCCCGAGGACAATGACGAGCGTAGCATGTTTTTTGTGCGCGGCGTGATAGAGACAGTGAAAAAGCTGCGTTGGTTGCCTCAAATAGTGCATTGTTCAGGATGGGCTTCAGCACTTGCCCCGATATACATACGACGTATGTACGAGGACGATCCTACCCTACGTGAATGTAAAATCATATATTCAATCCACAATTCAGCGCCGGTGCAACCGCTAGACGTGCGAATGCCCGAGAAGTTGATTATGGATGGCTTTAATGCCGATGACTTGAAACATCTTAGCGCCGGACCGATTGACGAAGTAGCCCTGGGCAAATTGGCAATCGACTTTAGCGATGCCGTAGTGCAAGCAGAAGGAGAAGTCAATGCAGAGTTGGTAGAATATGCAAAAGCGAGCGGCAAGCCGTTCTTGGCATATCCCGGCGAAGAAAATTTCATAGACAAGTATCATGAGTTTTATCTGTCACTCTAAACGAGAGCAAGGATAACCAACCATTATAAATTAACTTTTTGACTCACACGATGTCACTAAAAATAAAGAAAACTCGCAAATCATTGGCAATAGGCGCCGTGGCAACATTGATGGCAACATCAATGATAGGTTGCAACGAGTCGTCAGTGATAGGCGAATCAATAGTGCAAGATAATGTTGAGGTCATCATAGACTCGACATTCACAGTCAGCGGCCAATCGGTACGAAATGAGGCTGTGCTATCGCGCACCATCACCCAACTGATAGGTTTAATAGATGCACCGGGCTACGGACGCTTGAGCAGTGATGTAGTAACTCAGTTCATGCCGGCCTTGAGTCTTGACACCACAAATGTAGGTGCAGACCGTATTGACTCGCTGAAGTTGGTAATGAATATCACACTTGGTGCATACACCGGCGACTCGATTGCGCCGATGGGCTTGGATATATATCGATTGGAGAAAAGTCTGCCGACCACAATGTACAGCGATTTTGACCCCGAAGGATATTATGATCCGAATAAGAAAATCGGCTCAGTGATATACAATGCTACTGCCTTGGGCGAAGATGACGACACAAAAGCATTATCATACCGTCAGGTGACGGTAGATTTACCGGTTGAACTTGGCCGCGAAATATATACAAGCTATGTGAAAAATCCGTCAGCATTTGTAACGCCTACAGAGTTCACCGATAAAGTATTTAAAGGCTTGTATTTCAAGAACTCTTATGGCTCGGGACGTGTGACCCGTGTGGGACAGACACTAATTAATATGTACTATCACAGCACATATTATGACAGTGATATCGAAGCAGACACCACAATTACATCAGTAGGAAGCTACTTTGCTGTAACGCCTGAAATTATCAGCAATAACAACATTAAGTTGACTATGGACAAGTCAATCACAGATGCTGTAGATGCAGGCGAAAGTATAGTTTTAGCTCCCGCCGGACTTGATGTAGATATCACATTCCCTGCGCGTGAAATCATATCGTCATACCGTTCGAATATCACAAATCTTGGTGTTATCAACTCGCTAACCCTGGACATTCCGGCAGAGGCAATCACCAACGATTATGACATCGAAGTGCCGACATATCTGCTGATGGTGCTCAAAAACAAAAAAGATGAGTTTTTTGAGAACAACGACATCAACGATAATGAGACATCATTTTACGCAACATATAGTTCAACAACCAATAGCTATACATTTAGCGGGTTGCGCACATATTTGCTCAATTTGATGGAAAAAGATGAGATCACGGAAGATGATATCACATTTACGTTGACACCTGTGACCGTATCGACAGAATCGACCACAAGTTCTTATTACACAACAAGTACGACATACGTAACGAGCATAATACCTTACGTATCGACACCGGTCATGGCAAAATTATTGCTTGACGAGTCAAAAATCACACTTGTTTATAGTAAACAATTCCTCAATAATTAGTATATTTGCACTGCCGTTTAGCGACGGCAGTGTTATTTTGCCGCAATAGCTCAGTTGGTAGAGCATTTCATTCGTAACGAAAAGGTCCCGGGTTCGAGCCCCGGTCGCGGCTCAGAGTCGGTAGCGCAAAGCTATCGACTTTTTTTATGCGAAGGGATGAAAAAATATGGTAATAGATGCGGTATATTAGTGATAAATCGTTATTTTTGCAGAAATAAATAAATTCTTATGACTGACCTTAAAAAAATAGTAGAGCAGTTTGCCATAAGTGCTGCTCTTAAAGACATTGCGCCACTTGGCAATGGACTTATTAACGACACCTATTTGGTGAAGACAGAAGGCAATGCTGACGACTATGTGTTGCAACGTGTAAATGCATCTGTATTTCCTGACGTAGCAGGGATGCAGAGAAACATCAAGTATGTAACCGAGCATATCGCCGCAAAATTGAAGGCGAAAGGCGTGAAAGACATAGAACGCAGAGTGCTTCGCTTTATACCGCTGAAAGACAGTGAACAAACCTATTACTTTGACGGCACTGACTATTGGCGTATATCAGTGTTTATCAAAGGCACAAAGACACTCGAAGCTGTAAATCCGGACACAGCGCGCAGCGCAGGCAAGGCATTTGGCGAATTTGAGGCAATGCTAGTTGACTTGAAAGCAGAGATAGTAGATATCATACCTGACTTTCACAACATGGAGTTCCGTTTGCAACAATTGCACGAAGCAGTAGCAGCTGACCCCAAAGGGCGCGTTGCAGAAGTGCGCGAATTGCTTGATAAATTTGAGAGCCGCGCCGAAGAGATGACGATGGCTGAGCGACTGGGCCGAGAAGGCAAGTTGCCGAAACGCATCTGCCACTGCGACACGAAAGTAAACAATATGTTGGTTGATGCAGAGACCGACGAAGTGCTTTGCGTGATAGACCTCGACACAACAATGTTCTCATACGTATTTAGTGACTACGGAGACTTTTTGCGTACCGGAGCATGCACAACTGCAGAAGATGAGCCCGACACGTCAAAGATTGGCTTTAACGTAGAAAATTATAAAGCCTTTACCGAAGGATATCTCTCAACCGCCGGAGAATTTTTGACAGACATAGAGCGCGACAATCTGCCCTACGCAGTTCGTTTGTTCCCCTACATGCAAGGAGTACGTTTCTTGGCTGACTATATCAATGGTGATACATATTTCAAAATCAAATATCCGGAGCACAACTTGGTGCGAGCAAAAGCACAATGGGCAATGCTCAAAGCTGTTGACGAATATTTCGAAAAGAACTAAATAAGATAGCAACAAAACGCATATATAGCTCGGAGTTAGTGCTCCGAGCTATTTTTTTGTCATATAAACTGTAAAAAAATTAGTTTATAATAGCAATTTGACAAAAAATTTGGTTTTACTTTTTTATTTATAGAAAATTATTGTAAATTTGCAATAGGAAAAGACATGCCTTCTATCACATGAACGCAATAAAAAATACGAACACATTGGGGCAACCAAATTCAAAACCTGCTATGTGGCTAGTGCACATAGCAGCGTTGATTTGTGTGGCATTTTGGGGTATGGCTTTTGTATCGACCAAAGTGTTGCTGGAGCATGGATTGGGCACAGTAGAAATATACATATACCGATTTGCATTGGCTTATATATTGGTGTTGTGCATCAGTCACAAGCGGTTCAAGTCGCACTCAATGCGCGATGAGGGGTTGTTTGCACTCTGTGGCATCACAGCAGGCTCGTTATACTTTATAGCAGAGAACACTGCACTACAATACACGTTAGTTGGCAATGTGTCGTTGCTGACATCAATGTCGCCGCTACTAACAGCGATGTTGGCGGGATTGATGTACAAAAACGAGCGGCCGACGAAAGGCATGCTAATTGGATCGGCCATAGCATTTATTGGAGTTGCATGCGTGATATTCAATTCATCTACAAATGTGTCGGTGCATCCTATTGGCGATATACTCTCACTAGCAGCAGCATTTAGTTGGGCCGTATACAGTCTTATTTTGCGGCGTTTGAATGCCAACTATGATGTGTGGTTTGTTACGCGCAAAACATTTTTTTATGGGGTTATCACAGCGTTGCCGTTTTTGTTGTTTGCGCCATCGCTAAAAGCGCCAATAGAAGTATTCACTGACAAGGATGTGCTGTTTAATTTATTATTTTTGGCATGCGGAGCTTCGCTATTGGGATTTTCGCTATGGTCAGTGTCAGTGCGATGGCTGGGAGCCGTGATGGCCAATAATTATATGTACATACAACCGATAGTGACAATGGTGGGCTCGTTTTTCATTATTGGAGAGGCAATCACTGCAATGGGAGTGTTTGGCTGTGCGCTTATCCTCATTGGCTTATGGCTCGGCGACTGGCTAACTCGCCGTTGGCAACACCGCTAACCCTATACAAATAATTGCAAAGTTAGGCGGTGAAGAAGGCGGCTTCGTCGGCGAGGGCAGAAGCGACGGATTGGGTGAGGTGGCAATTGCGTTTAATTTCGGTGTCTGCAACTTTTGCAGCGAGTTGAGGATTTTTGGCTACAAGATTAAAAGCCAATCGAATAGCAAGATATCGTTGCATATCGGGTACATCGTCGTGGCTATATAATTCAATAATATCGAACGCAAAATCAGAGTGACGGAGCAAACGGTGACAAAGTATGTCGGCCTCTTCCACGCATTGCACTTGGCTGATGTAGGTTTTAGCTTCGTCAAATGAGAATTCGGCAACCGGCATTAGCATTGGAGCGATGAGACGACTTTCGCGGGTGGTTGAATTATCCCAAAGCAATTGAGCTAAGCATTTATTTTGGCCGGTGGCTTGAGCAACTTCAACTAGTTGCGGCAAGGTAAGGCCAAAAATCACGTGATGTGGATCGCCGGCCTTGCGCAAGGTATCGGCAATGATACCATTGCGCAAAGCGAAGAAACGACGTTTCACATTTTGCATTGCATTGAACTGCGGATTATTTTCGTCAAGTTTCATATTAGCGAAGGCGGTCAGCAGAGCGTAAAAGGTTGAAATCGCGACGCATGAAGCGGCGAGCTGCGACGGTAAGCACAAGTGCTACCACATAAGCGATGGCAGCGTAACACCACGGAGTGCACGCAGCATTATCTAGAGCAAATTTGCCGGCGAGGAAAGCGAAAAGCAGCAATAGAACGATAGCTACGTTAGCGACGAGCATTTGTTTTTTGAGGTTATTGAATAGGAAAATATCTGCAAAAAGCAGCACTGCAGTGAGTATCCCAACAATCATAACTATTGGCCACTGAGTGACATAAAGCAGAGCGCCGGCCGATGAGACAGCAACGGGAATAAAGTTGATAACAGCCAAAAGAGCTGCGGCAATAAGAAGGAATAGGCTTTGCCAACGTTGTATTTGCATATTGATATATTGTGTTAGAGTTATGTTATAAAGAATAGAGCACAGCATCGGTGACCAAAGAGATTGTGCGGTCATCAATACCGGCATTATTGAGAGTTGGAGCATCTTCGCGCATAGTTTTGAAGAATGCTTCAACATCGCGGCCATTTTTCTCAAGCGACTGGCGATAGAGTTTAATGGCTTCGTTGTATTTAGACTGAGCCAGGGCCACGTGTGCCATATTGAGCATATCGGCGGCAGTGGGATTGTTTTGCATCACTTTAGCGTAATAGCGTTGTGAAGCGTCATAGTCACCGTTAACAAAGAGAGTCCATGCCAATGGGCGAAGGGCACGAGTGCCTTTTTCGTCAAGGAATTCGACTTTGTAGAATTGTTGCACAGCCTCGGGATATTTGTGGTTTTGTGTGAGCACATATCCGAGGAGCAAAGCAGTGTCTATGTTAGACGGCTCCATGTCAGAGAGTTTCTTGTAGTAAACGGTTGCTTGGTCAAAATCTTCTTTGGCACGGTAAGCCGCAGCAAGTCTGCCAACCAGCCAAGCGCTGTTCGGTTCAAATAGTTCAGCTTGGTGATAAAACTCAATTGCGTTATCTATGTTCCCCAATTTATGGTAGCAGTATCCAATTTTTTGGAATACAACAGCCTCAGGGTCAGAGATTTTATCAAGACGTATAAAAGCGTCGAGAGCATCATCCCAAAGTTGGAGTTTGAAGTAGAATTCGGCCACTACGCGCAAAATCTCAGCATCGTCGAAATCGTTTGCCAATGCGGGGACTTTGAGTAAGTTCACACCTTTAGCAAATGGGTTGAAAAATTCGCCTTTACGACGGAAAAGGTTGTAAAAACGATAGATATTTTGCAGGAATTGGTTAACAGTTTGTCGGCGCACATTTTGTGGTAGGGTATTTTCAATTTTCATAGCCTCTTCAATTTGAGCGGCATTTTGCTGTTCAAATTGAGAGAATAGCAATTTGCGTTGAGCTTCAGGCACGCTGGTCATTGAGAATACGATAGAATATTTATCGCTATCACAGAGGAATGGCAATTGGCCAACAAGTTTTGCGAAATACTCGGGCACTCCTGACGATGTGACCTCGGTGCGGTAAACATTATACGGCAGGAACCAATGAGAAATTTCGTTGAAGAACGAGAAAGATTTTAGCTTGGCAAACGTAGACATGAAGACATCAGCGCCTTCCATTTGAAGTTCGCTAAGTTCACGCAAACGCGAGGCGATGCCGCTATCTTCAAGCATATTAGCCCACTCGGGATTAGCTTCGATGTTTTCCACATCAACTTCGTTATCGCGAAGTTTGTCGAGCATGCCGGGGCGCAGTTTAATCATGCCGGGAATGATATCCTCTTCCATAGTGCGAGTGATACGTTCGGTTTCGCGAGTACGTATAAGTTCGAGGAATGTAGTTTTGAGGTCATCTTTCCAATCGGGGCGATCTTTGATAGCGGCGAGGTGATCGGCAGTGGCAACAGGAAGTTCACGGTCGCTATATTTGAATAGGCCGAGTAGCAGCCCGACAAGAGCAATAGACCGAAGTTCTTGTTCGTTGTCATCGTTGTCGTAGATTTGCATTAGCAGGTCCAGGCGACGAGAGTCGAAATACTCCATTAGGCCGAGCAATAGGGCCGCCGACATGTTATATTTGAGGTGAACGGGAATAGTTTCGTCAGTTATAGCGGTAAAGACAGCATCGCTATCAGTGGCAGTAAACGGGAAAGTCACCCAAATATAATTGAAAATATCGTGTTCGAGACTTTCAACGGTACGCTTTTCGGCATCAGTGTTGAGCAGTTGTTTGTATGAGAGTATGCGCTGTTCCAAAGGTACGTTACGCATAGAAATGACGCGCAAAGTGTTGAAATATAGCGTAGGCTGATCGGGCTGACGCAAACGACGAGTGAGAATGTCGAGAGAGCGATAAGTTTCGTTTACGATTTCAGCATACATTTTGTCGCGCTCTGGGTCGGCTGCGCCATCCGAGAGGTATCGCAGCATGTATGCGTAGTTTTGTTCGATACGGCCAACGGCATCGCCAATTTCCCAGAGCATGGAAGCCTCGGTGGTATTGCGAATGAGTTTGAAAGCATCGCGCAAACGGCCGGCGCGAAGGTATCCAACAACTTTTTCTTTTATATTGTTAATTTCCTGTTGTGTCATAAATAAAGCAGGTTATCAATTTATAAAAAAAGATAGAGCAAATTTTATGCCACAGTTGGGCAAAACTCCGCCAAGATATCGAAAACTTTTTGACGGTCGTCATTATCAATAGCGCTAAGCGGAATAGCCAAGTGATTGTAACGTGGTTTTTTGAGTTTTATGAGAATTTCTTTTGAGCCGTATTCAATGCCGGCAACGTCGTCAATCGAATAAGAGATAGCTGTTTTTTTGTCGATGTATGAAACAGTTATCAGCTTGTTTGATATTGTGACCGATTGCTCGTAGAGTGTTCGCTGAGCTTCGGGTGAGAAAGCGTAGTTGAAATAAACCATCATTGTCAATCCCGGATATAGCAGGAAGATGAGCATCATAGCCACAAAAAGCCAAACAGCTTCGTTGATGGCGAGTATGCAACAAGCAGCCATGGGGATTGCTATGGCCCACCACCAACGAAATAGCAGCATGGTCCCTACCCGACGGACAAAGCCCGACGGTGTGCCACAGAATGTATTTGTTGTGTAGCTCGACACGTTAGCAGCTAAAGAATTCGGTAAATGCTTTAATGGTATACTCATGGTCGCGAACCGATGCCGTTTCGCGGGCAGAGTGCATAGCCCAAACAGCAGCGCCCATATCGACAC
This sequence comes from uncultured Bacteroides sp., assembly GCA_964431795.1. Taxonomy (GTDB): domain Bacteria; phylum Bacteroidota; class Bacteroidia; order Bacteroidales; family Muribaculaceae; genus CAG-873. The sequence continues at coordinate 3,044 of CAYSLD010000051.1, read as the reverse complement.
CGCGCAGAGGGATTTGAGAAGTGAGGATGTTGCCAAGAGTAGAGCCGCCGGCAACGTCGCTGTGATTAACGAAATATTGCACGGGGACACCGGCTTTTTCGCAGATAGCGGCAAAAACAGCAGCCGAGTCGGCATCGGTCATATATTTGCAGTTTGCGTTGATTTTGACCACGGGGCCATTTCCAAGCACGGGATGGTTTGTTGGGTCTTGTTTCTCAACGTAATTTGGGTGCACACCATGAGCGTTGTCAGCGCTAACCATGAATGATGAGGCTACGGCCTGCATATAATCTTCTTCGCCGCCGCCGAAAGCGAGGTTTATGCGGCGCAACATATAGTCAAGTATAGGCGAACCGGCACCTTGTTTTGTGCCTGAGCCTGTTTCTTCATTGTCGAAGATAGCAATCACACGAGTGTCGGGGCAATCGGCCGGAGCGGCAAGGATGGCTTCGAGAGCGGCGTGAGCCATGCTCAAGTCGTCGAGACGACCGGAAGTGATAAAGTCGCCGAAAGCGCCAACAGTGCAAGCTTTTGTGGTGTCGTATATAGAGAGGTCAAAATCGAGGATGTCGTCAGCAGGAACGTTGAGCTTATCGGCAACGAGACGTTTCAGCCAACCTTTCGGCTCAACTCCTTCGGGCAAACGGCCAACGACGGGGAGCATATCTTTTTGACGCGACAGATGGTTGCCATCGTTTACGGCACGATTGAAGTGTATGGCGAGGTGTGGAATGGTCAGCAAAGGTTGGTCAAAGCGCACCAAGCGTGATTGAGGGCGGAGTGGATTGTCAGTGCGGATAATCACACGACCGGCGAGAGAGAGTGGACGGTCAAACCAAGTGTAAAGGATTGGGCCGCCGTAAACCTCGGTGTTTAGTTTGAGCATACGGCCGTCGCTGAGCATTTCGCAGTTAGGTTTCACGCGAAAGCAGGGTGAATCGCTGTGAGCAGAAATGATGCGATAAGCGGCGGGAATGTCGGCAGTTCCGGCAATAAAAGCGAAAATAGCGCTATCGTTTTGCGTGGTGTAGTATTTTGCGCCACGTTCCAGCTGCCATTTTTGGCGAGGGTCAAGATATTTAAATCCGGCAGAGTCAAGATGTTTGCGGATAGTATCGACAGCAAAGAAATTTACCGGAGAAGCATCTAAGAAAGATTTGAGTTTATCTATCATGACAATTATTTGTATTTGAGGGCGTTAATAGCACGGAGCACGTCGCAAAGTTTCAAGCTCCAATAGTGTTGAAAGTCGTCGCGCATTGTTTCAACGGCTTCGTTGATGAGATCGTTTGGGGCATTGCGCACAGTCTCCAGGAAGTTGAACATTACTTGAAATAGGTCGGCCACACCCTCCGATATGCTAGCAGCGATAGGTGTTTCCGAATATTTCATGTCGTCTTCGAACACGTCAAGGTATGCATCGTCTTCGCCAAGGAGCAAAGCAACATTTCGGCGCATAGAGTCGTAGTAGTCTTCTTCGAGGGCGCTTTCGATGTATGTTTCGTTATCGTCGAGGAGGTCAGTCTGTAAGTCGCTTGCGGTGATGTAAATGCGGGGCAATAGGCGCAACATCGAGTCGATGAACTCTTGACGCTCGCTTTCGCGAGCAATCTCAACGGCATTGCAGTATTCGTTGCAAAGAGCAATGAATGCCAATGTGTTGGGTGTGAGTTGGTTAGAATCTGCATCCATAACTATATAGAGTGAAGTCGAAGTTATTCTTCTTTAGGTGATTTGTATTGATAGAGTTTGTTGTCGGCGATGTATTTGTAGACGCCGCCGGGCAGAAAGCAGCTCATGTCACGACCGGCAGCGATAGCCGAGCGGACAAAAGTGCTTGAAATGTTAGCGATAGGAGCGTCGATATATTCCATACCGTCAACATTTTTGTTTTCGACGTTATAACCCGGGCGAGGATAAACAATCACGCCAAATTCGTCGAGAATGCGCTGCCATTCGCGCCATTTTTCGAAAATCAGCCAGTTATCACTGCCAATAATGAGTTTGAAATGCTTGAGGGGGTATCGTTTAGCCAGCGTGGAGAGAGTATTGATGGTGTAGTTTGGATGCGGCATTGATAGCTCGATGTCGCAGGTTTCTATGCCGCGCAAGCCTTTAGTGGCGATGTTGAGCATAGCCAAACGTTTCATGTCGGGGATAAGGTTGTGTGGGTCTTTAAGGGGGTTACGCGGGGTAAGCGTAAGCCACACTTTGTCGACATATCCCCACTGGCTGAGGTAGCTGGCGAGCATTAGGTGGCCGATATGTACCGGGTTGTACGAGCCGCCGAGAATACCGATAGTTTCTTCAAGCATGATAATAATTAGTTATTGAGGAACGAAGTGATAGCAGACTCCGTTTCGGCAATGGCAATCGGGAGCTCGTCGTTAGTGACTTGCACATCGAATTGAGGTGCAAAAGAGATTTCGTATTCGGCTTTGCTCACGCGTTGGTCAATGACGTCAGCGGGGTCAGTAGCGCGCTTCACCAGGCGGTTGCGCAATTCGTCGATGCTGGGAGGCATGATGAAGATAGTGCGAGCTTGGTCGCCGAATATTTTTTTGACATTGATAGCACCTTTTACGTCAATATCGAGTATGATATTTTCGCCTTTGTCGATAGCAGATTGGAGTTCGCTTTTAAGAGTGCCGTAGTAACGGCCGGGGTAAACCTCTTCCCACTCTACAAATTCATCGGCAGCGATAGCGTCGCGAAATTGGTTTGTAGTGAGGAAGTGGTAGTGCACACCATTAACTTCGCCTTCGCGAGGCAATCGGTTTGTAGCCGATACGGAGAACCGCATATTGAAGTCGCCGCTACCGAGCAGAGCGTTGATAATGGTTGACTTACCGCAGCCCGAGGGGGCGCTAACTACAATTATTTTGCCTGGTTTCATTTGGTATGAAGTTTAGAGTTAATAGACGTTTTTTTTGGGTGGATGTATGGTTACATCACGTTGAGCACTTGCTCTTTAATTTGCTCAAGTTTATCTTTCATGCGCACCACGATTTTTTGCATTTCAGCGTGGTTGCTTTTTGAGCCGA
>CAYSLD010000050.1:0-13124 GCA_964431795.1 uncultured Bacteroides sp. | reverse complement strand
GTATGCCTTGCAGGTTGAAGTATTCGGCGGGAGCGTCGGCGGCATCTACGGCGATATCCTCAATGCCGGTGGTGCGATCCCAGAACGTGGCTGTGATGTACGTTGGCCCGGTCACTTCAATTTCCATAGAGAGCTCGGTGGTGTACTGCGAATCGGTTTTGGTGTCTGTGGCATACGCATAGAGTATGTCGTTCACATACAAGTAAACTATGCGGTAGTCACTGTGGTTTTTGAGCCCGTTGGATTCTGCCTTGAGGTTTATGTAAAGTTTTGTACCTGCGGGATACACTTCAGTGCCCGAGTTGGTGATTGTGACGTCAGTGTCACTTGCTGCTTCAGCAGAATCGTCGTCAACGGCAATGCCGTCGGTTGACAATGCTTTGCCGGTGCGCGTATTTTTAACAACAAGTGGAGTCACATTGGTAGTGTACGTGGGTTTGCCACCGGCTATGATAGCAGTGCCACCGCTTGTAGAGTTGAGTTGCACAGGAAATCCGTAGGTTGCGGTGAGCGTAACGTCACTCAAACCGGTGTAGGTGTAAAGTTCCGAGTCAGACACAACATTGTCGTCATCATCCACCCAACCAATAAATTGGGCCTCGGAATTTTTAGATGTGGCGAGAATGCGCACGGCTTCGCTGTTTTCAACGGTAAGTTCGTCGGTGTCGCCGATAGCAACAGTGGCAAGATCTTCATCGCCAATAGTTTGCGACTGCACGGTGACAGAGCGCGGTGTGCGTATGATGTTTACGGTGAAATCAATAATCACGCCACCCTGCAAGGCTAGGTTGCCACGCAAAGTGTTCGCAGTGCTACCTGTCACTGATTTGCCTGTAGCGTCGATAGTGTTCCAGCCAAGCACATAGCGAGCGCGGCATTGACCGGGTGCAACTATGTCGGGCACTATGAAATCGGGCAAAGTGTAAGTTATTGGCGCATAGCCACCGTTTTTGTCGGTTTCGCTTTGCGCGTAATATGCATTGCCGAGACTGTCATAGAAAGGCTCGGTATTTTTTGTGTCATCGGGAATATAGTTGTAGCGGTTGAAGGTCTCAAGTTCGCTCTCGTCATTGACAGTGTGGGTTGTCTCGTTGAGCGAAGGAGTGAAAAGACCGTCGTTGTTATAGTCTATGTAGAGATAGCTGTGCAACCATCCGCCGATACCTTCAACAGAGAATGAGTTGTTCTCACCCTCGTAGATATCAATAGTGCCATACGTGTCGACGTCTGTGCAATCATAATACACTTTAGTCGTTCCAGAAATAAGATTATTCGACTGAGAATTAAGTGATTGTACGATATCTTTAAGTGTAAGAGACTCATTTTTAGAGTTAGTTAGCGAGATAGATGTCAACCCGCGTGCACCCCAAGAAGTATCACCCTCTTTATAGCGACTTGCCGACTCGGCAAGAGTGAGCGCAGTATAGTCGAGTTTTTCGTAGCTTGCATCGATGACAATATCTTGAGTGGCCGTCAAGTCAATGGTCACTGACGGGTTGCCAATGAGTTTGGTCACATCATCAACCTTACCGGTATCGCCCTCGTCAATGGCAGCCGGAGAGCTCAAATCTTGCTCGTCATTGTTGATAGTGACAGATTGAATTTGATAGTCGTTGATAGCGGTCACAACGATATTGAGGTCAGAACCTTTGTCAACAGTATCTCCACTTTTAACCGAATTGAGGCCGTTATAGACAACAATCTTGCCATAATCAGACTCATTAATAGTAACTGTAACACCTGCCAATGCGCAGATAGGCAGAAAAGTCAGAACTAGTGGTAACGATAATTTAGATAAAAATTTAATCATAACGATGAAATTTTGTAGGTTTTACAAATCGAAAGTGATATGAATGAATACACACGAATAATAGGCAATTTAAACTTCTCAATTCAAGGAAATCTAAATATCATACATTCATCGCGACAAAGGTAATGAATAAAGATTGATAATCAGGCGAATGTAAAACGATTGTAACCAAAAATTATTCGTTCCGACACACCCCTATCCTCGCTTGTTTGCGCCGACACATACTTTTTGGACTGTTTTTTTTGCGGCATGAGAAAAATGTTATAACTTTGTGAAATTATTGACATTAATGAATTAACATAACCGATATTTCAACATGAAACGGACCAAAATAGTTGATATATTCAACCCCGAGCTCATTGGCAGCGATGTATGCGTGAAAGGCTGGGTGCGCACCCGCCGTGGTAACAAACATGTGCAATTCGTGGCACTCAATGACGGCTCTACTATTAAAAATATCCAAATCGTGCTCGATATGGAGAAATTCAACGACGAGCAACTCAAAGCGGTGACCACCGGCTCTTCGCTCTGCGTGGTTGGTCGACTCGTTGAATCGATGGGTAAAGGTCAAACTTGCGAGGTGCAAGCCGACTCGTTTGAAGTGTACGGCACTGCCGACCCCGAAACTTATCCCTTGCAAAAGAAAGGTCACACTCTCGAATTCCTTCGTGAGAAAGCACACTTGCGTCCGCGCACAAACACATTTGGTGCTGTGCTCCGCGTGCGTTCTGCCCTCGCCTTTGCTATCCACAAATTTTTCAACGAACGTGGCTTCTTCTACCTCCACACTCCGCTCATCACCAGCAGCGACTGCGAAGGTGCCGGCGCTATGTTCCAAGTGACTACACTCCCGCTAAACGAACTTCCCAAGACCGAAACCGGCGAGGTTGACTACAGCCAAGACTTCTTCGGCAAACCTGCAGCACTCACAGTGTCAGGCCAGCTTGAAGGTGAGCTCGGTGCTACCGCCCTCGGTGCTATCTATACTTTCGGCCCCACATTCCGCGCCGAAAACTCAAACACCCCGCGTCACCTCTCAGAATTCTGGATGATTGAGCCCGAAGTTGCGTTCAACGACATCAACGACAACATGGAGCTCGCCGAAGACTTCATCAAATATTGCATACAATACGCTCTCGATAACTGCCGTGACGATATCGAATTTTTGCAACAAATGTACGACAGCGAGCTTATCAGCCGCCTCGAATTTGTTGTGAAAAACGAATTCGTGCGCTTGCCCTACACTGAAGGTGTGAAAATACTTGAGGCTTCAGGCAAGAAATTCGAATTCCCCGTGTTCTGGGGCGCCGACTTGCAAAGTGAGCATGAGCGCTACCTCGTTGAGGAACACTTCAAAAAACCGGTAATTCTCACCGACTATCCCCGCGACATCAAAGCCTTCTACATGAAACAAAACGACGACGGCAAAACAGTGCGCGCAATGGATGTGCTCTTCCCGAAAATCGGAGAAATCATCGGTGGCTCAGAGCGTGAAGAAAATTATGACAAGTTGCTGAAACGTATTGAAGAAATGAATATCCCCATGAAAGATATGTGGTGGTATCTCGAAACACGTCAATACGGCACCGTACCCCACTCAGGCTTTGGCCTCGGCTTTGAGCGCCTCGTGCTCTTCGTGACCGGTATGGCAAACATTCGCGACGTCATTGCCTTCCCCCGCTATCCGGGCAACTGCGAATTTTAAACATTAGCGGATATTCCGCTAATACTTTTTCATAATTTAAAGATAGTATGGGCGCGGTGACGCGCCCATACTTATTAAAACACTTACTTAACTCACATGGAAACTACCAAAAAGGTGGCAGCAATCAAGCGCATCACGCTCATAGGGTTTGGAGTGAATGCTGTTTTGATGCTAATGAAAATAGTGTTTGGATTGCTGGGGCATAGTGATGCCTTGGTAGCTGACGGTGTGCACTCGTTCAGCGACTTTGCCACCGACCTTATTGTGCTTATATTTGTTGGTATTGCTTATAAAAATGCCGATGACGACCACCCCTACGGCCACGGTAAATACGAAACATTCTCAACACTGCTCATTGCTGTGGCCTTGCTGCTTGTGGCTATGGGCATAGGTCTGCAGGGTGCATACAGCATATTCGATGCCATGCACGGTGTGGACTTACCGCGCCCTGGCATGCTCACCATTATTGTTGCTGCCGTGTCGATATTTGCAAAAGAGATGCTCTATCACGCAACAGTGCGCGTGGCTCACCGCGTAAACTCTCCGGCACTCGTTGCCAACGCCTGGCACCACCGCAGCGATGCAATCTCGTCAATAGCCACACTCATTGGTGTGTCGGCGGCCTACTTTCTTGGCGACAGCTGGCATATTTGCGACCCCATAGCCTCAATACTGATTTCTGTGTTTATCGCCGTCTCAGCCATCGGCTTGGCCACGCCTTCAATCAGCGAATTGCTTGAGCGAGCTTTGCCGCAAGAGCAAGTGGAGCAAATAGGGCAAATCATAGCCGGGGTGCCGGGTGTGGTGCGATACCACCACTTGCGCACGCGTCGCAACGGCCACTCATGCATCATCGACGTGCACGTGAAAGTTGATCCCAATCTCACAGTCACAGCCGGGCACGAGATAGCCACAGCCGTAGAGCAGGCTCTGCGTGAAAACTTTACTCCCGACCTCACCACCTCAATTCACATTGAGCCGGCTTAGTCGGGAGTGATATCTAAAAATTCTACTACTGTACTATTTTACTACTTTACTATTTTGTGCTTATACTAACGGTTGCACACCGATGCCGGGACGGTCGGGAATGGTTACTTTTCCGTCAACAATCTTTATGCCGTCAAACAAATCGTTAGCAATAAGTAGATTACCGTCAAGGTCAGCCCAGTCAACCATCGGCGCCAACTGAGCAGCCGCGGTCACGGCGCACGATGTCTCAGTCATGCAGCCGAGCATCACTTTCATGCCAAGAGCGCGAGCGAGCACAGCCATTTGGTAGGCTTCGTGCATACCGGTTGACTTCATCAGCTTGATGTTTATGCCGTCGTACACGTCAGCAGCGCGGCGCACGTCGGGCAGACGTTGCAAAAATTCGTCGGCAATGATAGGCAGCGGCGAGCGTTCGCGCAGCCAAGCCGTATCGTCGATATTAGCTTTGTCCATGGGTTGCTCCACAAACAAGCAATTGCGCTCGGCAAGCCAATGACACATTTCAAGAGCTTGCTCCTTGTTGTTCCACCCTTGGTTTGCATCAACGCAGATAGGCACATCGGTGTATTTGCGCAGAGCCTCAACAATCTCCTTGTCGTGGTCGAGACCCATTTTCACTTTCACCACTTTATACGGCGACACTTCCTCAATTTTTGTGCGCATCTCGTTGGGGTCTTTGTCGTAGCTGATGGTGTAAGATGTGTTGGGGCAATTATCCGGATTTAGGCCCCAGATTTTATACCAAGGCTTACCCATGATTTTGCCGAGCAAATCGTGCAAAGCAATGTCAACAGAGGCTTTTGCAGCGCGATCGTTCACAGAGATAGAATCGAGATATGCGTGTATATCCTCAACGCGAAACGGGTCGGCAAACTGAGTGAGATCAACCTTTGCGAGGAACGAGGTCACGCTGTCAACAGTTTCGCCCAAATATTGAGGCATAGATGCTTCGCCATAACCAACCAAGCCGTCAAGCTCGATGCGCACTTGCACGCCGGGGGTTGTGGTGCGCTGATATTTGGCGAGGTTGAACGAGTGGCGCAATTTCAATTCGTAGGGTTCGAAAACCAAGCGCATACGTCCGGCGGGTACGGTCTTTTTAGTTGCGGCACCGAGAGCCGAGAAAGATATTGGAGATACTGCCAAAGCGGCGCCTATTGCCGTTGTGCGCAGAAAATTTCGTCTATTCATTGTTTTACAGTATTAATATTAAAGTACCAAGGATGATTGCGAACAAGAGTGATGCCGTTAGTGCCTTCGCTGCCATGTATGCGCACGGCGTGCAAGAACGGAGTGGTGAGATAGTCGGGGCTATCGGGGTCTATGCTGTTGCGCTTCACGCGGCCTGACGAGTGCACATAGTTGCCGTTGGCATCGTAGATTGCTACGTGAGTAACACTGCCGGTTTTGGGATTGCCGAAAAACAACAGGTCGCCGGCTTGACAGGTGCGCCAATCTTTAGCTTCGATGCGCACACCGGTGCGTGCTTGCTGCGAGGCATCGCGCAGCAAAATTATGCCGTTGGCAAGATAACATACCTTCGAAAGGCCCGAGCAGTCAAGACTTTTTATTGAGGTGCCGCCCCAAAGGTAAGGCGAGCCCTCCATAGAATAGGCAAGATTGAGTATCACTTCGGGGTCGAAATCTTGTGCTGCCCATTCATCTATTGGAGTTACGTCGGCAACATTCACCCAGCCTTTGCGACCGTCGGGCAAAGTGATTTGTGTGCGGTCGTTTTGCACGTTATTGAGTGAGCCCTCAACAATGCAACCGTTCACAAGGTCGGTGACAACGTCGCGCACAGAGGCGGCCTCGGCAGTGGTGTAGGCGTGTGTTTGGTAGATAGCAGTAACTACCAAGCGCTCGGCACCGCGCCAAGCTTGCATCTCAGCCTCACTTTTTTCGACCAAAGAATTGTCTACCACCCAGCCTTCGTAGCCTTCGGGGGTTTGCACACGGCGCCATTGGCCGCTGCGTGAAAGTATCTGTACGGGCATGCCCATCAGCGCTTGCGAAGCCAATTCAGCCTCGTGTCCGGCATTAGAGCGCATACAAGCCACGGTGACGCGCGGCAGTGCCCATTGTGTTTGCGCCAGCGACGCAACGCTTGAGCAAACAGCTAGTAGCAACGTTGTAATGAATGTTTTCATCGTAATAATAAGTACTCGTTAATTATGCGTTAATTTTCTATTTAAGTTTTCCTCTGAAGTAGGCAATCACGTCGGCCTGAATTTGTGAGCGCAAAGCAAAGTTAACGCCCAAGTAGATTGCGGCGCCAACCACAACACTCACTATCAGCGACAGCCAACTGTTGGCAACAAACATCTGTGCGGCAAACACGGCAGCTGTCATTGCCAGCGACAACACCGTGTAGGGCACGCAGTCGGCAATGTACCCCCACACCGACACTCCGGTTTGGCGCGAGGTGCACACCAGTGTGCCAATCCATGCCACAACCGAGGCCACAAGTTGTCCCCAAAGCAGTATAGACACGCCGTAAACGGGATTGTTGGCTGTAGTCATTGACATATATGGGAATGTGATTGCCAGCGCAACGAGCGCGGTGCCGTCGCGCAACACCTCCATCCACACAATCAATTTTGAGCGGCCAAGCGCCAACAGATAGTTACTATATAGACCGGTGAGCACGGTGAATATGCCGCGCACCAACAGTAATTGGAAAAGCAAGATTGAGGGGTCCCACTTCACGCCGAAGAGCACGTGAAATAGCGGCGTGGCTATGGCGGTGAGCCCAAGCATAGCCGGGAACAGTAGATATGCGGTGAAGCGGTTCATTTTGCGCACCATGCGAGCAAAGCGCTCGCTATCGTCTTGCACTCCCGACAGCACCGGCAAAAAAGTTGATGTGATGACTTGCGAGAGCGACGATATGCCCATTTTGCTCCACTTGTCGCTCTGCGTGTAGTATCCCAACGGGGCCAAGCCCACGCGGTTGCCTATGAAAAATGAGTAGATATTCAGAAAGAGCGTGTTGAGAAACGAGGTGAACATCATTCCCAAGCCTACCGACATGAATGAGCGCAACGAGGCCCACGATATGCGCAGCATCGGCACCCAACGGCTCACCACCCATAATATCAGCGACTTAACGGCGGCATTAACAAGTGTTTGCCACACTATAGCCCATGCCCCCCAGCCTGTCACAGCCATATATATACCCACAACCGCTCCGGCAGCCAAGCCGATAGCATTGCTCATTGCCACCGGACGCACATTCATCTGCTTGACAAAGCGATTGGTCTGCACTATAGCCGAGGCATTGAGTATGAATGACAGGAACATCACTCGCGACAACGGTATCAGTCGCGCATCGTTTTCAAACCACTGTGCTATGAGCGGTGCGGCAAACCACAGCACAACATAAATCACTGTGGCCACCGCCATATTAAACCACAACACGCTCGAATAGTCAAGGCGTGTGGGCTGTTTGCGTTGTATCAGAGCATACGAAAAGCCGCTATCAACCAACAGCGAGGCAAAGGCTTGAAATATGAGCACGGCGCCCACCAAGCCAAAGTCGCTTTGTGACAATTCGCGGGCAAGCACTATGCCGGTCACGGCGTATAGCACTTGTTGCGACACACGGTCAATGACGTTCCATTTGAGCGTGCGTGCGGTGCGAAGTTTTAGGTTTTCGTCGCTCACTTGTTGTTTATTCTACTTTTATTGCTTTTACGGTGCCAAGTGTGCGATTTTTTATTGTTGGCGTGCCGCGATAGTAAATTTTGCCCGAGCCGAGGCCTTTGATGTTTAGTTCGCCGGTGACATAGCAGTCAACCGAGCCTGTGCCGCCGATAAGGAAATTACCTTTGTCAGCCTTCAATTCGCCGGCTTCGATACAGCCTGAGCCTACGGTGCGAAATTTAGCCCATTGTGTGATGCCTTGCAGCACCAAACGTCCGCGTCCGGTGTCAATTTTGCCTTGCACGGCAGTGGCGTGCAAACCTTTCGCAACAATTGTGCCGTTGCCAATCACGCGCAGTTTTATCTCGGCAGCGGGGGGCGGAGAGAGCACAGTGATAGTTGAGTCGCCTGAATTTTCGACGGTGCTCAAATAGTTTGAGCGCACGGTGATGGTGGGCAGGTCAGTTACGGTTTGGCCATCAGTTTGCAGCTGTATTTTCAGCGTGCTTTTGTCGTTTGAAAAGAGTATCATCGACACTTTATCGTCAGTAGTCTCGAAAGTGGCAATACCGGCCGAGTCAGTGCTGCATTTGTACACAACATTCAAACCGTCAACTACTTGCAGAGAGGCGAAATCTTTCACATCAAGATTATATTGTCGCGCTCCGGGTTGTGCAGCTTTCGACACGATGCCAAGCACACCAATCAACAAAGCAAATATTATTTTTTTCATAGAGAGCGTTTATGATATATGTTTATGCTGCAAATATACAATTTTATATCAACTTATTACGTATTTTTGTGTGGACTTTTTTGCCTATTTTGTGAGCAATTTTTCCACATCATCGAGTATCGACTCAAGTTCGGCCAATGTGTTGGCTCGCAGCATGGCTATGCGAGTGTCGCGGAACGATGGGATGCCTTTGAAGAGCGGCGATGCTGCCAAGTGTCGGCGCACGTGCAAAATGCCGCGGTACTCGTCGATGCGGGCAACACTCTCGTGTATTTGTCGGCGTAGCAGAGCAAAGCGTTCGGCAAGCGACAAAGGCTCAAAGCTGCCGTCGGCCGACAACAGGCTTTGCTTGATGTCGTGAAATATCCATGGTGCGCCAATCGAGGCACGGCCCACCATCACACCGTCAACACCGTATTTGTCGAAAGCCTCGCGGGCACCTTCGGCGGTAACGATGTCGCCGTTGCCGATAACGGGGATGTTGAGGCGTGGATTTTCTTTCACGCGCGCTATCATTTCCCAGTTGGCATTGCCGGTGTACATTTGCGAGCGAGTGCGGCCGTGCACGGTCAGTGCTTGTATGCCACAGTCTTGCAACTGCTCGGCGAGGTCTACAATGATTATAGAGTCGCAGTCCCAACCCAGGCGCGTCTTCACGGTCACGGGGATGTTGACAGCGTTGACCACGGCGCGGGTGATTTCGAGCATACGCGGGATGTCGCGAAGCATACCGGCTCCGGCGCCTTTTCCGGCCACTTTTTTTACGGGGCAGCCGAAATTTATGTCTAATATATCGGGCTTGGCGGCCTCAACAATGCGTGCAGCCTCAACCATAGGTTCAACCTCACGGCCATAAATTTGTATGGCAGTGGGACGTTCTCCTTCTTTAATTTCAAGTTTGCGAGTGGTTGCGGCGATATTGCGTATCAAAGCATCGGCGCTAACAAATTCTGTGTAAGTCATATCGGCGCCCATCTCTTTGCATATCAAGCGGAAAGAGGCATCGGTGACGTCTTCCATAGGGGCAAGCATCACCGGGCGGTTGCCGAGGTCGATATTTCCAATTTTCATAAATACAATCTAATTTAGTGCAAAGTTACGAAATTTTCGTCACTTTGCCGCCTCGGCATCTCTGATAGATATGCTATTAGCGCACAAATGTGAGTGCATGCGAAGGGGCAGCAGAAAAAGTGCCGTTATCGTATGCTATTGAGCCGTTCACCCATGTGGTGTGCACGCGGTGGTGCAGAGTCACGCCGTCAAGGGGAGTCCAGCCACATTTGCTCACCACATCGGCATCGCTGACGGTGTGGTCGGTAGTTGCCACAAGCACTAAATCGGCATAATTGCCCACGCTGATGTCGCCGCGCTCAGCTATGCCAAACAGCTCGGCAGGACGTGTGCACATGGCGCGCACAACGGTGTCTACGCTAAACATATCGAGCATCGACGGGAGCGAAAATTGCACCATCGGAGCGCCTGACACGGCAGTGATTGCACCTCCGTTCTTTTCCTCCAACAGATGCGGAGCATGGTCAGTGGCGATGATGTCAATAGTGCCGTCGGCAACGGCTTGGCGCAGAGCTTGGCGGTCGGCAGCACTTTTCACTGCCGGATTCATTTTTATGCGTGTGCCGCGTGTGGCATAGTCTTCATCGCACCACAGCAAGTGGTGAGGCGACACTTCGCAGGTCACGTTGTCGCCGGCGTGCTTCACAGCCTGCAGCTCGGCAGCGGTGGTGAGGTGGGCGATGTGCAAGTGGGCATTGTGCTCTTTTGCCAGTTCAATGGCACGCTTTGTGGCTAGCAGACACGCTTCAGATGAGCGTATGAGCGTATGTGCCTCAACAGGGGGCTCGGTGCAGCCGTATTTGGCAATGTAGAGGGCGCGATTTTGTTTGATGGTTGCTTCGTCCTCAGCATGTACCACGATGGGCACGCGCACTTGGCTGAAAATGTTGTGCAGTGCGCGGTTGTTGTCAACGAGCATATTGCCGGTTGACGAACCTAAAAATAGTTTCACACCGGCCACAACAGAGTAGTCGGCATTTAAAAGTTCGTGCAGATTATCGTCGGTGGCGCCGATAAAAAATGCATAGTTAGCCGCCGATGTCTTGCCGGCAATCTTCATTTTCTCTTTTACAGCCTCAATAGTGGTGGTTGTGGGCACGCAGTTGGGCATATCAATGTATGAAGTCACACCTCCGGCCACAGCAGCGCGGCTTTCGCTCTCTATGGTAGCTTTGTGTGTGAGTCCGGGTTCGCGAAAGTGCACATGGCAGTCAATAGCGCCGGGCAACAGGAGCATGCCTTGCGCATCAATTTGTGTGTCGGCATAAATGCTCGAGGCACTGCCACTGCCGATTGCGGCTATACGTTCTCCGTCGATGAGCACCCATCCGAGGCCTCTGCCGCGCACATTAGCATTGTAGATTAGCGTTTTCATGAGTTGCGGCGGTGTTTTTTGTTGAATATGCTGCTCCACTTCAGTTTGAGCACTCCGAAGAGGGCCTCACCGAAAATGCTTGAATTCATTTTTGATGTGCCAAGCACGCGGTTAACAAACACAATAGGCACCTCACAAACTTTATAGCCCATTTGGTGAGCTGTAAATTTCATCTCAATTTGAAATGCGTAGCCTTTGAAGCGTATGCCGTCAAGGTCGATATCGCTGAGCACTTGGCGGCTGTAGCACACAAATCCGGCTGTTGTGTCGTGCACGGGCATTCCGGTGACAATACGCACATACTTTGATGCGTAGTATGACATCAGCACGCGTCCCATGGGCCAGTTCACAACGTTTACGCCCGACACATAGCGAGAGCCAACGGCCACGTCGCCGGTACCTTGGGCCACAGCTTCGCGCAGACGCATCAAGTCTTTCGGGTCGTGCGAAAAGTCGGCATCCATTTCACAGATAAAAGCATAATCGTGAGCCAAGGCCCATTTAAAGCCTTCGATGTATGCAGTTCCCAATCCCAATTTTCCGGCACGTTCAATGATGAACACACGGCCGGGGTTATCGTCAATTTTCCCCTTCACAATGGCAGCAGTGCCGTCAGGAGAATTATCATCAATAACAAGCACGTCAAAATTTTGTTGAGGTAGTTGCAACACAGCATCGATGATGGCTGCAGCATTTTCTTTTTCGTTATACATTGGTATTATAACGAGAGTGTCGCGCGGTGTTTGACTTTGTGTATTATCCATGACGGTCGCAGGTTTTGTGAAGTGTTTTTATTGTGTTTTGATATAGTGCGCGAGCGGGGACTACGATTTATTATGTCGTGTCCCCGCCAGCGTGTGTTGTTATGAGAAATTATTTCTCTGTTTTTTCAGCTTTATCAGCTGCGTTGTCGTCGGCTTTGTCTGATTTTTTAGCTTTGTAAGCTTCGTTCAAGCCTTTAACAAGTTCGCCGGTGATGTCGAGTGCGGGGTTGAAGTACAAGCCCACTTCTTTGTGCAAAATAGCGTCGTAGTGGTGCTCTTTGTTGTATTCGATGATATATTGGTCGATAGCATCAGCGAGGGCTTTGTTCAAGTCATACACGCGTTGCTCGTCGGCAGCGGCACGACGTTGATATTGTGCGCTTGATGCTTGGTCGAGTTTGTTGATTTCTTCAACGTCAGCTTTGTAGCTGGCTTCGCTCAGATATCCATTGCTTTGCAATTTTTGTTGCACGGCATTTTGTTTGGTTTGAAGCTGACGGGCAAGTTGATTTTGGTACTGTTGCAACTCTACTGCAATTTGTTGCACTTTTGCTTGTTGTTCTACAGCGAAATCGTAGTGTTTGTAAAGAGAGTCCATATCGACATAGCGGATGTTGATAGAAGTCTCATACGCGTCACCTTGCTTTGTGCCGGTCACAGCTTTGGTTGTGTCGTTACCGGTTGTGCCTTTTTCGCCGCCGCCACAGCTTGAGAGGCCTGCTGCGAGAACTACGAGCAGCATATTTGCTGCTATTACTAATTTTTTCATTGTAACCTTGTGGGTTTTTTATGGGGTATAGTTTAATTTTATTCTTTCAATTGTTGTTGAGCACACTTGATGCCCCGCTCACGCAAAGCCTTAGAGTCGTGAACATGACCTGACGGAAATTTACCGCCCTTAACAAAGAACACTTTCACTCCGAGGAGCAAAACTGCTACTAAAATAAGTAAAACAGTCAAAAAAATTACTAACATAAGGCCTTTCATTTCGTGCTTTATTGCGTTTCACCTTGCAAATATATAAAAGTAAA
>CAYSLD010000049.1:11062-13144 GCA_964431795.1 uncultured Bacteroides sp. | reverse complement strand
GAGCCATATTGTTCGGCTTTGCGGGTGCAAAATTACGATGTTTTTTCGACTTTACCAAATATTTTGGCAGTTATTTTGCGTAAATTTTAACATATAGCTGACATTCAGAGCGTTAATGAGAGAATAAAATAATGCGAGATAAAAAAGAAATAAAAAGGAAGGAATGTAGTTGTTGGGTGGCGCATTTTTTGTAATTTTGTGGGATAAATAAAGGAAATAAAACAATTACTTAAATAGTGACTTAAATCATGACAAGTATTGAACAGTTGAAAAACAAAGTGCTAGACGGGCAAACATTGACCGCCGAGGAAATTTATTCGCTAGTAGATGAACCCGATAAAGCCGCATTGCGCGATGCCGCAGCCGAGATTACGAAGAGATTTGTGAAACCGGTGTTTGAGTCGTGTTCAATAGTCAATGCCAGATCAGGCAAGTGCTCTGAGAACTGCAAATGGTGTGCACAGTCAGCGCACTACAATACGGGTTGCACCACATACGATCTTGTTTCGCGCGACGAATGCATGAAAGTAGCGAAATACAACCATGAGCGCGGTGTGAAACGCTTCTCGCTTGTGACCAGTGGACGTGCCGCAAAAGGGGCAGCGCTCGACAAACTATGCGCTATTTTGCGTGAGGTGAAAGAAGCCACCGGAATTGAAACTTGCGCATCGCTGGGACTTCTCAACGAAGAAGAGTTGCAAAAGCTTTGGGACACCGGAGCTCGCCACTACCATTGCAATTTGGAGACAGCACCTTCATATTTTGAAAAGTTATGCTCTACGCACACCATTGAGGATAAACTCAACACCATACGTGCGGCTCGCAAAATTGGTTTTGCCATCTGTTCGGGCGGCATCATCGGCATGGGCGAAACAGCTCGTCAACGTGCCGAATTAGCGCTTACACTTCGCGAGGCACAACCGGCATCAATTCCCATCAATGTGCTTTGTCCGATACCCGGCACACCGCTTGCCGACCAAGAGCCCATCAGCGTGGATGAAATACTTGACACTATAGCTATATTCCGCTTTGCGCATCCCACAGCAGAGTTGCGTTTTGCCGGAGGCCGCGCACGTTTGCCGCGTGAGGCACAGCTTGAGGCTATGCGCATAGGCATGAATGCCGGTGTGGTTGGCGACTTGCTCACAACCGTAGGTTCGACAATTGCCGAAGACAAGAAGCTTGTTGAAGAGGCCGGTTACGAATTTTAATAACGAAAATACATAAAAGTAAAGACAAATATGGAACTCACTAACGCCTTACGCAAGACCGTGCGCTCTCTGAGCGAAGCCAAACACCGACGTGAGCTCGGACTTTTTGTGGCCGAGGGCACGAAATGCGTGCTAGACACCATCGAAGCCTTTGAGTGTGAAATGCTCATTGCAACGCGACAATGGACAGAGAGCTATGCCGAGGCTTGCAAAGGGCGCGAAGTGATAGTAGCCACTCGGGCCGATTTTGAGCGCATGAGTAACATGAGCACCCCACCCCAAGTTATGGCGGTGTATCGTGCGCCGCACTATGCGCTCAATCTGAGCGAGCTAACCGGTAAGCTTGTGTTGGCACTTGACAGATTGCAAGACCCCGGAAATCTGGGCACCATAGTGCGTTTGGCAGATTGGATGGGGGTACACACGATATTGGCATCGGTCGACACAGTTGATGTGTGGAATCCGAAAGTTGTGCAAGCGACAATGGGTTCGATATCGCGAGTAAAAGTGCATTATGTTGACTTGGCAGCCACGTTGCACGAATTGCGCGGTGCCGGCATGGAAGTGTATGGCACATTTCTTGACGGCACATCGCTATACGGTAGCAAGCTTAGCGCTAGCGGAGTGATAGTGATGGGCAACGAGGGCAAGGGCATAAGCGATGAGGTAGCACAGACAGTGAGCCGACGTTTGCTCATACCCACCTATCCGGCCGACGCAGTCAGTGCCGAGTCGCTCAATGTGGCAACTGCGACAGCGATAACAGTGGCCGAGTTCAGACGACAAACTCTCTCTTCAAAATAATGGCAAAAACTAAATATAAAACAATATGGGGCTGCACAGCATGCGGCAACACATCGCCGAAATGGGA
>CAYSLD010000049.1:0-10962 GCA_964431795.1 uncultured Bacteroides sp. | reverse complement strand
AATATAAAACAATATGGGGCTGCACAGCATGCGGCAACACATCGCCGAAATGGGAGGGCAGGTGTCCGGAATGTGGCGAATGGAACACGATGGTAGAAGAACGCATTGCCGTCACCTCCAAAACCCGCACACCATCGCCGGTGAGTGGGTTGCAGAAAAGTGTGCCCACGCCGGTGTCGCAGATTGAGGCCTCAGACGAGGCGCGCATACGCATGCCGAGCAACGAGCTCAATCGTGTGTTGGGCGGAGGGCTTGTGCCGGGGTCGATGGTGCTTATCGGTGGCGAGCCGGGCATAGGTAAATCTACGCTTGTGCTGCAAAACACGCTATCAATCAAGAGCAAAAAGATACTCTACGTATCGGGTGAGGAAAGTGCGTCGCAAATCAAGATGCGCGCCGACCGTATTGGCAAGGGCAGCGAGAATGTGTTTATTGTGTGCGAGACATCACTTGAAAACATATTTGAGCACATAGAAGCCGTGCAACCCGACATACTGATAATTGACTCAATACAGACCATAGCTTGCGACGCAATCGAGTCGTCGGCAGGCAGCATCAGCCAAGTACGCGAATGTGCTGCGCAGTTGCTGCAATATGCAAAGCGCAACACAGTGCCGGTGATGCTGATTGGCCACATAAACAAAGAAGGCAGCCTTGCCGGGCCGAAGGTGTTGGAGCATATAGTTGATGCCGTGTTGCAGTTTGAAGGCGACAGCAAGTATATGTATCGCATACTCCGCGCCATCAAAAATCGTTTTGGCAGCACCAGTGAACTTGGCATATATGAGATGTGTCAGCGCGGGCTACGCGAGGTGACAAATCCATCAGAGTTATTGCTCACGCACAACGAAGGCGAAGAGTTGTCGGGCATGGCTATCGGAGTTACACTTGAAGGCATACGCCCGTTTTTGATTGAAGCGCAAGCCTTGGTGAGCACAGCCGCCTACGGCACGCCGCAACGCTCGGTGACCGGATTCGACATCAAGCGCATGAACATGCTGCTCGCCGTGCTTGAAAAGCGTGTGGGCTTTAAACTTGCCCAAAAAGATGTGTTTCTCAACATCACCGGAGGTTTGCGAGTGAACGATCCGGCTATTGACCTGGGAGTGATATGTGCCATACTGTCGAGCAACGTAGACATGGCCGTGCCGAGTGGATGGTGCATGACCGGAGAAGTTGGTTTATCAGGAGAGATACGACCTGTTACGCGCATCGAGCAGCGCATACTTGAAGCACAAAAGCTTGGCATGAGCGACATACTTGTGCCACGCGGCAATATGAAAGGCTTAGATTTGGGCAAACTCACCATCAAAGTGCATGAGGTGGGCAAGGTTGAAGAAGCCTTCCGCGCTATGTTCGGATAGCGCCAAGCGCGACATTCAGCACACAAAACAATACGAACAGTCGGCAAAAATGTCGGCTGTTCGTATTGTTTTGTGAAAAATTAAAAGTGTGTTGTGATGATTAGACTACGCAAGTAGACATCACACGTTAGCCTGCAAGTGCTCTGCTAACAGAGCGGGAGAGGGATTTGCGGCAATAATGCGGCCATCAGGGCCGATAAGGAGAGTGCCGTAACCTGCAGAAAGGTGATAATCTGAATTAATCTTTGCTGCTTTTTTACCTTTTACGTTAAATTGCGTATTTTCGTTGAGATTGTCGGCTTTCACAATGTTGTGGAATAGTGTGCTATTCTCATCGAGATTGACAGCCAACAAACGAACCTTTTCACACAAAGGGTCGTTGTTTTTAACCCAAGCGTCATAACTGTTGCAAAGAGAGCGAGAATTAGCATCGCTACTAGACCAAAACGAGAGGAGCACATAACTGCCGCGATAATCGTTGAGGTCAACAGACAGATTCTCATTTTTGAGAGCCAGAGCCGGAGCGAGTTTGCCGGGCGTCACGCCAAAGCGTTGATCGTTTAAACCGGAGCTGGTAAGCAACAGAACAGAAAGGAACGCAATAATCAAAAAAGTTTTTTTCATTGCATAAAATTAGAGTTCATACTAGAGCTTCAAACGCCCAAGCCAACACGGCTACGCAGGGATGAAGCTTTGCCGATTTTCGGCATAGTGCGCATCTCTATGAGCACTGATTTCCATTGGAAAACGGTGCAAAGTTACGACTAAAATGCTGAATATCAAAATTTTGACCATTTTAGCGGGTAAAGAGATGTTAAAAAACGGTGGTAAAGTGCACTAATAGCAATAGATACGGGTGATTGTTAAATTTTGCTAATAAAGCGGGTGAAATAGTCGAAAATTGCAGAAAAACTGCTATTTTCGCTGCAATATGTTGCAATACCAATGAATACCATAAAAGAACAAATTAGACGCATTTACTATAATGCCTTCACCGACAATCCAAGTTGGAACCGTCGGTTCTTCGACCTCATATATAAAGAGGATGAAGGTATGCTGTTGACAAAGGGCGAAAAGCCTGTGAGTTGCTTACTGTTGCAAAAGTATAAGTATAAGTATCAAGGCTCACACTTGCCTATAGCGTATATATCGGGCGCAGCCACAGACAAACTGCAACGTGGCAACGGCTATATGAGTGAGCTAATGAACATGGCTCTCACCGCCTCGCACAATCGCGGCGATATGTTTGTCACGCTGATACCGGCGACTGAAGGGTTGTTTGACTTCTATCAAGGTTTTGGTTTTAGGCCGGTGTTTTATCTTGACTGCGAGCGATTCACGTCACTGCATAAATTTGCAAAATCAGATAAGTTTGAAGAGGTTGAGCCAATATATGATGACTTTGCCGAGCTAGAGCAACTGCGACAAGCCACAGTGATACACAGTGAGCGAGACTTTGACCTTATTGTTGCCGACAATAGCCATGACAATGGTGTGATAAAAGCAATAGCCAATGCCGATGACAATACGATAGCGGCTATGGCATTTGCCGTGAGCAACGGCAAAGAGGTTGTGGTGCGCGAATTGTTGGCAGTATCGGCAGAGGCGGCAGAGGCAGTCTTGGCATTAATCAAAGAGTCAATGCCCGAGTTGCCGATGTTGGTATGGGCAATGCCAACCAAGCGCGATGTGCAGTTGCAAGCGCGCGGCATGTGCCGAATAATAAATGTTGAGGGAGTGCTGAGTGTATTGGCCAAGGCAAACCCTACGCTTAGCCATGTGATACGTGTGAGGGATAAGCTCATCAGTGACAATGCCGGCATCTATATTATTAATGGCGGCAAATGTGAACACATTGAGAATACCGAGCAAAAAATCGCGCTCGACACCGATGTTGCCACATTGACAACAATATTATTTAGTCCGGCCTCAATCGGTGAGATATTCAAGTTGCCGACAAGCCGAGGCATGTTGCCGTTGATGCTAGATTGAGCGTGAGCAGTAAACTTTTTGGCGAGAGTGTTGTTTATAGGCTGAATACTGTAAAAAACACTTATTATTAAACCAAAAATGTTTATGAAAAAGTTGCTCTATCTAATTGCAATGGCGCTGCCATTAGCATTTGTCGCCACCTCATGCGACGATGATGAAGATCTGCCCAATGTGGAGATGAATGTGGCATTTAGCGGTGCCAAGTTTATTGACGGGTCACTGTTTGTGGTGCAAGGCGACACGCTCACCATCGACTCGGTGACAGTGACAAATCTTGAGAAAGGGAAGGCTGCGATGTTGACGTCGGCAACGTATTACTGGGATGCAGTGCGTTTGGGCACAGCTATTGTGCAGCCGTATAAGTTTCAAATTGTGACAAACGACTCTACGCCGGTAGGACAGCATTTGTTGCAGATTGAGACGCCGATATTGGCCGATGATAAGTCGGCAGCGATAGGTGTGCTCAATTATCCGGTGCTTGTTGTAGCCGACACTACGGACATACCGAGCAAGACTCCGACAAATCCGGTTGTCACGGCGCCTAATCTCACCATAAAATAATAGAACAAGTAACTGGAAGTGGCACCTTCAAAAGCCCGAGGGCTTTTGCACAGGACAGCTAACGCAATGTGCGGCAAGCTGTGCGCAGTGTCACTTCCAGTTACTTTTGCTTAAGTTTTGGCCATACGGATGCGGGCGCAAAAGTTTGCGCCCCTACTCACCGTCAGCGCCCACCAATAACAGGTGCGGGTGTTATTTTTGGGCGAGTTTTTTGGCGATTTCTTTTTTGGCTTTTTTGAGTTGTTTTGAGAATGCTTTGTCGGCATGTAGGCGAGCTACGACGGCAGCAGCGGCAATGCGTCCGGCATCGACATCGCTGCGATAGTGGAAGCCGCATATAATGCGACTTTCGCCCATTTCATAACCGCGTTTGAGGATTGCATCTTGGTTAGCCGGATTTATCTCAGCTAGGACAAGAGCGACAGCCCAACCTATAGAGGTGTGGCCTGATGGGAATGAGCCGTTATTGCGCAGGCCCTCTTCATGGTCGGGGCGGCAAGTTGGCTCGTTGAAGTGCACGTAAGGGCGCTGACGTTTGTAATTTTGTTTTGCGAGGCGAGTTGAGAGGTCGCCGGCATCTTCGCGCATGGTGTCGAGGAGTTTATATAGTTGCGGGGTGTTGGCCTTTGATATTTCCATGCCAAAGGCGTCGGACATTGCGACGACGATGCCGTTCATCGAGACATCGGCATCGGCGGCAGCAAGTTCACCGCGTGGGGTGTTGCGTTGCTGTTTGCCCCACTCATACCAAATAGAGTCGTTAACGAATTTTTCCGAGCCGAAGGCGGGCGGCGGTGGAAGCAAAGATACGCTGTTTGCCACATCGTTAATGTCGAGATAGGTGTGGCGTTGAGGAGCCGAATCTTTAGCAGCAGCTACAAATGCCATGAGGAGAGCTGCAGGGATGACGATAGATTTTTTCATTATACTTAGTTTTAAAGATATACGTGATAGATAAAAATATGTGCAAATATAGTCTTTTCAAAAATAAGGTGCAACAGAAAAGGTTTAAAGCGGGAAATAAGTAAAAAATAATGTTTCATTGGCGGGGTTTTTGTGGCGGTAATTTGTGTTATTCGCAATTTATTTATAATTTTGCACCTTGATAAAAAACAACATAAGAATACAATGAAAATTGTAAGAACTGTTAACGAACTTGAAAGTGTAACCGCAGCTGCCCGCGCAGCCGGTAAAACAATAGGACTTGTGCCCACAATGGGCGCACTACACAACGGCCACGTATCGCTGATGACGCGTGCGCGTGCCGAGAATGACGTTGTTGTGGCTAGTGTATTTGTAAACCCCACACAGTTTAACAACGCGAATGACTTGCAAACATATCCGCGCACAGAAGAGGCAGATTGCGAGAAGCTCACCGCAGCCGGTGTTGACTATGCATTTATCCCGTCAGTGCAAGAGGTATATCCCGAGCCCGACACCCGCGTGTTTGATTTGGGACCCGTAGCCGAAGTGATGGAGGGCGCAATGCGTCCGGGACACTTCAACGGAGTAGCTCAAATAGTGAGCAAATTATTTAAGTGGGCTAACCCCACTCGCGCCTATTTTGGTGAGAAAGATTTTCAGCAGATAGCCGTGATACGCCGCATGGCAGAGCTTGAGGGCTTTAAAGATTTGACTATCATTGCGTGCCCGATAGTTCGCGAGGCAGACGGTTTGGCACTGAGCAGCCGCAACGTGCGATTGAGTGCAGAGTTGCGAGCAAAGGCGCCGTCAATACACAAGGCTTTGGTAGAGAGTCTTGAATACGCAAAGGCACATAGCGTGAGCGAGACGCAGCAATTTGTAGTAGACAAGTTGAATGCCGACGCAGATATGGAAGTAGAATACTACACAATCGCCAATCCGTTGACTATGCAGGCCATCAGCAATTGGAGTGAGGCAACAAATCCGGTAGGTTGCATCACAGTATATTGCGGAGAAGTACGTTTGATAGACAACATCACATATAATAACTAACTCATAATCCGGCTCAAGCACACAACAACAATGAATGTTGAAGTAGTAAAAAGCAAAATCCATCGCGTGACCGTGACCGAAGCGCGCTTGGACTATATCGGAAGTATTACCATAGACCAAGATTTGCTCGATGCAGCAAACATACTTGTGGGCGAACGCGTGTATATTGTAAACAACAATAACGGTGAGCGCTTGGACACATACACTATCGCAGGGCCCCGCGGCTCGGGCGTGGTGTGCTTGAATGGTGCAGCAGCGCGCAAGGTGCAGCCCGGTGACATAGTGATCATCATGAGCTATGCGTCGATGCCATTTGAGGAAGCAAAAACATTTAAGCCGGCGGTGATATTTCCCGATACGGCGACCAACAAACTAGTAAAATAACCATAAAGAAACCCGACAATAGAGATGTTTGAAAAGCTCAGTGACCGCCTAGAGCGCAGTTTTAAGATACTCAAAGGCCAAGGTAAGATAACAGAAATCAACGTAGCCGAGACGCTCAAAGATGTGCGCAAAGCGCTGATTGAGGCCGACGTGAACTATAAAGTAGCCAAGTCGTTTGTTGACACTGTGAAACAAAAAGCGCTGGGCCAAAACGTGCTGACTGCCATCAAGCCTAACGAGTTGATGGTGAAAATTGTGCACGATGAAATGGCAGCCTTGATGGGAGGCGAAGCATCGCCGCTCAACACAAAGGGAAAGCCTACCATCATATTGATGTCGGGTCTGCAAGGTTCAGGTAAGACCACGTTCACCGCAAAGCTTGCGAAAAAATTGAAGAGCGAGCAGGCTATGCGTCCGCTGTTGGTGGCATGCGACGTTTATCGTCCGGCAGCAATAGACCAATTGAAGGTTCTTGCCGAGAAGATAGAGGTTGCCGTCTACACTGAGGAGGGCAACAACAAGCCTGTAGAGATTGCGAAAAATGCTATCAGCTATGCCAAGCAAAACAATCACGATTTGGTGATTGTCGACACAGCAGGTCGTTTGGCAGTAGACGAGCAAATGATGGACGAGATTGAGGCTATCAAAAATGCCATCAATCCGACAGAAATTTTGTTTGTTGTAGATGCGATGACCGGTCAAGATGCGGTTAACACTGCAAAAGCATTCAATGACCGTCTTGATTTCACAGGTGTAGTTCTCACCAAGCTCGATGGTGACACACGCGGTGGTGCAGCATTGTCAATCCGCACAGTTGTGACCAAGCCTATCAAGTTTGTGGGTACGGGCGAGACAATTGAGGGCATTGATGTGTTCCACCCCACCCGTATGGCAGACCGTATTTTGGGCATGGGTGACATTGTGTCGCTTGTAGAAAAAGCTCAAGCACAATTCGATGAGAAGCAAGCTAAAGAACTTGAAGAGAAGTTGCGTAAAAACAAGTTCGACTTTGAGGACTTTATGAAGCAAATACAGCAAATCAAGAAGATGGGTAACATCAAGGATTTGGCTGCAATGATACCGGGTGTAGGTAAGGCTATTAAAGATGTAGACATTGATAATAGTGCATTTAAAAACATTGAGGCTATCATCAATTCGATGACTCCGTATGAGCGCCACAATCCGGAAATTATCAACCCCAGCCGACGCAAACGCATTGCAGCGGGTTCGGGTACAAATCTTCAGGAGGTAAATCGACTTATCAAGCAGTTTGAGGATATGCGCAAGGCAATGAAGCACCTATCTGGTGCGATGAAAAATCCGGCAGCCATGATGCGCAACATGCGCAACCTCCGACGATAAGAAGTAAAAAGTAAAGAAAAGAAATACAATAATGTATTTGCTGGTACTGTTGTTCAACTTATTATCAATGTTGTTTCCGAAGGAGGAAGCAACATTGGTGTTTTGTGGCGATGCTATGCAACATCAGTCGCAACTTGATGCTGCGCGTGTTGGCAATAGGTACGACTACAGCAAATGCTTTAGCGACATATCGCCATGGGTGCAAGAGGCGGACTATGCAGTGGTAAATCTAGAGACAACACTTGGCGGCAAAGGTTACACCGGCTATCCATGTTTTTGCACGCCTGACAGCTATGCGGTTGCGCTAAAAGATGCCGGGTTCGATTTATTTCTTGATGCGAACAATCACACGCTAGACCGTCGCGACAATGGCTTGCGCCGCACCATTAGTGTGCTCGACAGTTTGCACGTAGACCATATCGGCACATACGCAAATGCTCAGCAGCGCAACAAACGTCTGCCATTCATTAAGAATGTGAACGGCTTTAGGATTGCATTTCTCAACTATACGTACGGCACCAACGGCATCAGTGTGCAAGGGAATGTTGTGGTTGACTATATAAATCGCACGACTATAAAGCATGATATTGCGGCGGCACGCAAGGCCGGAGCCGAAATAATTGTGGTATTTCCGCATTGGGGCGAGGAGTATCAGCTTACCGAAAATGCGTCGCAACGGTCGCTAGCCGATTTTTTGCTAAAAGAAGGCGTGGATTTGGTGATTGGCGGACATCCACACGTGATACAGCCCATGCACAAGAAAGGTCGGCAGTTGGTGGTTTACTCGATGGGCAATTTCATTTCTGGGATGCGCACGCGTGACACACGCGGCGGTGCAGCAGTGAAGGTGCAGCTAAAACGAGATGAGAGCGGCAAAGCATACGTTGATAATGCCGGATACCGACTATTTTTCACCGTACCGGGCAGCTACACCGTGAAATTTATAGATGCCGACACAGATATAAATGCAGCTGTAGGCACGGCTTGGTCTTCGCAATGCAGAGCCTTTGTATCGGCAGCCGAAGGCATATTCAACAAGCACAACACAGAAGTGCCACGAGTGAAATAAAAATTATCAAATCTTAAGATTTAGCTGTGAGTATTGATAGTCAATACCGTAGCAAACAAGGCGGCATGAACAGTGAGATTTGCGGTGAAAAAAGTTGGCAAAACATTTGGTAGATTCAAAAAAACGTCGTACCTTTGCAGTGCAAATCAGAAATGATAAGCACAAAAGACAAAATGGTGAGCATAGCTCAGTTGGTTAGAGCGTCGGATTGTGGTTCCGAAGGTCGTGGGTTCGACCCCCACTGTTCACCCCACGAAAGCATCGAATGAAAAGTTCGGTGCTTTTTTTGCGTATAGGGGTAAAAGGTAGATTTAACAGTAAAAGTTTTGTTTTGCAAAAAGTTATGTTTAATTTTGCGGGAGTTGAAACAACTACATACTACAAAATCCTTATCTAAAGAAAAGAAGATGAATACAAGGCGAACATTGCGCTGCATCACAATTGCAGCGATAACATTGATTGCCGCGACACCAACACTTAGTGCCCAAAGTCAATTACCGGCAACACAATTCTCGGTTTTGTTTAAGAGTCCGAGCGTAGTAACTCTTGAGTCGTACAAGGCCTGCAGCGCAACCGTTGAGACCTTTTCGCGCATTACGTATTCAGCCACATCGAGTGATTGGCTGACAGCAGAGGTTGATGACGAAGGCTCGCTTCACGTATCAGCCACAGACAATCTTGGTGATGGTCAACGCCGAGGCACAGTAAGTTTGGTTGACTCGAAAAACAATACATCAAGCATAACGATAGTGCAGCCCGGTTTTGGACTTGGCACAAATGCCACAGAAAGCATACGATATGCCACAGTTAGGTCAGCCACAGCATCGTCATTAGAGGGTGGCGCCGGGATAGCCAAATCGTATGACGGCAATATGTCGACTATATATCACAGTAATTGGAGCGGATTTGACCCTAACGACTCGTCAGCGTGGCCGATTTTGATATATAATTTCAGCGGCATACACAATTTCACAAACATATATTACTATCCGCGCACCGGAGCCACGAACGGCAACTTCAAAGAATTTGAGCTGTTCATGAAGCGTTCAACCGACAGCGATTATGTGTCGGTGGGCACTTATAACTTTGGTGGGTCGAGCAATGTGTCGATAATACCGGTATCGGAAGAATTTCGCGAGGACGTTATTTCGGTGAAATTCGTCATACATTCAGGCTGTGGCGACTCAGCTACAAAGAACTTTGCATCGTGCGCCGAAATGAAGTTTGAAGGGAGCGACACAAGCAGCAACACAACAAAGAGCTGGGATGACGAAGTAGCAGAATATTTTACAGACTCGATGCTCACCGAGTTAAAAGCCGGAGTCACAGACGAAGAAATAGCATTAATACAAAATCCGTTTTTGAAACGGCTGGCAGAACTGATGCAGTCAGGTGAATATAGCTCGGAAGGCAAAATCAGTTCACACCAAGCTATAAAGAGCTACAACACGCTAGCAACAGAATGGAGCGCTCCCGGCTGCTTTTACAGCCAAATTGAAGGAGTGACGGGAGTGATGATGTCAAAAGGACAATATGTAGTTATAGTTGATGGTCTTGACGACACAAAATCGTCAATATCCCTGCGCTGCATTGGATGGACCGTGCCCGAAAAGCAGTTCTTCAACAGCGAAAGTTTCACGCTTGTAAACGGAGTGAATATCATTAACAAGACAACAGATTGGGCAGGCTTGGCATACGTCTGTAACTACAACGATGCCGGAGCAGCTAAAGCCGTGCCGCCAACGGTGAAAGTGCACATAGTTGGAGGCAAAGTCAACGGCATAATCAGCAATCACAAGACAAACGAAGAAAATCAAGCGCTACTCGACAATGCCTGCTACACAACAATCGACTGTTTGGGCGACAAAGTGCAATCAGTTTGGGAAGTTAATGCGCTGAAGACATACGCCAAAGGTAGCTACGTGCGCTATGTTAATGCGCTTGACATACTCATAGCTTGGGAGCAACGCCTGCTTGGCTTTGAGAAATATAATATGTTGCCCAAAAACCACACATTGGCATATGTGAACTACAATTTCTATATGTATCAATGCGGCATGGGAGTGACGTTCATGTACAACACACAAGACCGTGTGTGCAGTCCTGACAATATAATGTATCGCGATGACGATGTGGTTTGGGGCCTATCACACGAATGGGGACACCAACACCAAATGCAACCATACTTTGATTGGGGCGGTATGTCAGAAGTAACAAACAATATGAACTCTTGCTACAATGTGCTGCACATGG
>CAYSLD010000048.1:0-13288 GCA_964431795.1 uncultured Bacteroides sp. | reverse complement strand
CCACCGCCAAGCTGCAACTGAGCTTCGGCGAACATGCCAAAACGAGTGTTGTTGCCAAGACTCATGTAGTAGCGATAGGCCGCGGTGCCGTAGTAGTTGTGGCTGATAACATACAAGTGGTCAACATCATACGAAGTTTCAGAGTCGAGCACTACATTGGCATTATCGAGGCGTGTGCGCTGACGTGAGTAGGCAAAGCGACCACCGGCAGCCATATTGTCTTGAAAAGCATACATCAGCATTGGGCTGACCTTAAATGAATAAGTGTCACCGTTGAGGTTTTCAATAACAAGAAATTGGTAGTTGTCTTGGTCAGACTGCGAATAGTTCACGCTCACGCCGGCAATCCATTGGCCTTTGGGTATGAACGAAATTTGCTCTATTTCGCGCTCAAATTGTTTTTGGGCGAAGGCAAACGAGCACGTTGCCACCGTTGCTGCCACCAGCAAAAGGCGTTTGAATTGTTGTGCTATGTTGCAATGTCGATTTAGCATGTATAAAAACTAGTAAGTAAATGAGAGATTATCAATCCACAGCGAGCTGCCTGTCATTGCACCTTTTTCGGGGTGAGCCGTCAAGGGCACATTTGCATCTTCAAAGGCTTGGGTGCCGGTCTGAGTGGTAGAGGCAAACATGATGCGCAACTGCGTGGCTTTTAAGTTATAATATTTATATGTGAGAGGCACATTAAATGCTTTGTAGTCTGTTGCCGCAGCAAATTCGGCACGCCCCGAGGCAATGACCGTTTCTACACCGTCGGCAATGTTGAGTATTTCAATTTCCACATATCCGTGGTCGGCGGGATGAGTGTCGTCAGCGGTGTACATGTAGAAACCGTTAAGAGATGACGGACGCGAGGTGAAGGCATAGCCTTCGTTGAAAGTCTCGGCTCCGGTAGTAATATTGTATGAATAAGAGCCGAGGAACAGACGACCGGCGGAGCGATGCGACACATTGGGCACTACATTGCTGTAAGGCAGCGACTCGCCGTGTTTTTGCACGTAGTCAGCTATAGCTTCACCGTTATGGTCCCAGCCAACGCTGGTGATGCATATAGCTTTATATCCGTTTTGTGGCTCATATATAATCACCGATGATGGTTGCATGTACCACGTGTTGTGGTGTGAGGCTTGCTTGTTAAACGTTTTAGCGTTCACCGAAGCCCAATAGTTTTTAGGCCATTTCACGTCGACATCGGTGTAGTTTTGTCGATTTACGAGCGACAACTCCGTAGACGAATATTTGCCGCCCATGGGCAATTGCTTATAGCTGAACAGCGGGTCCCAGTCCTCAAAGTCGCCTTCGGGCACTTGCAAAGCGGTTTCAGTGGTGAAAATTGTGGTTATGGGCGAGCCCTCGGCCACAGAGATTTGCACGGTGTATTTTGTGGCGGGCTGCAAGTTGGGGATAAGCACCACGTTATTGTCTTGATAGTCGCTTGAGGCCACAGCGTGCGAGCCGTTCACTGTTATGTCGGCATATTTGATAATGGCACGAGCCACATCGTCGCTCTCGGCATCAATTCTTATTGCTGCATTTGTGGCATAAGCATCAGCATCGACCGAGAAGGTGGGCGATTTGCGTCCCACTTGCGTTGACAATCGTTTCAAACCGAGATAATAAACATCTACGGTCAGCGTATTTATACCTTCAGGCACGCCAAATTCAACAATCACATCATTTCCGTTTGCAGTCCACGATGTTATCGGACATTCGTAACGATTTCCGTCGATGTCGGTAGTATAAATGTTGATATCTTGACGCTCAATTTGTTGGCCGTTGGCGCTGATTTGCAACGAAGCTTTGTTGATGCCGACTGTTGCAGCCGACACAGCTTCAACTTGCAGCTGCATGGTCTGTGTGTTTACGCTGAGCGTAAGCGGCTCAGAGCAAACACCGGCTTCGTCCTCAATCAAAAGCGTAAACTTAGAGAGCGCGCTTGTGTATGAGGCCATATTTTCAAGCAAATTGGTATAGTCAAGTACAATTTGTTTGCTATCGGCAGACAGCACGTAGTCCATGCCCACACTTTCCAAGTAGTCTTTGTCGGTAGCCGAAAGTTTCAACAAGTCAATTTCAGAGGGAGCATTAACAATGTTGAGAATTGGAGACTGCACGGTCAACTTAGCGCTGACAATTTTACGGTCGGCAGAGGCTAACATTTTCACCGGTTGAGCGAGGGTGATGCCTTCAGAAATAGCAATGGGGGTGTCCTCAGCAAAGCCAACTGCTTTGATTGACGGAGCAGCGCAATCAAAGATTGAGCTGTCGATTGAGTAAGTTGT
This sequence comes from uncultured Bacteroides sp., assembly GCA_964431795.1. Classification (GTDB taxonomy): domain Bacteria; phylum Bacteroidota; class Bacteroidia; order Bacteroidales; family Muribaculaceae; genus CAG-873. Next base: position 11,003 of record CAYSLD010000048.1, on the reverse strand, counting down.
TGGGCCTATTTTCAGCTCTGAGTTTGCAAGGTTTACAGCAACATATTCGCCATGTGCGGCTTGCACGGTGCTGCTGTAAGGCATGGCCAAGCGCAAAGAGCGCTGACTGCTGTCAGTGATAGTTGCATACACCTGAGTTTCTCCGGCATCGAAAAAAGTGTAACCGTTACCGGCCGCATCGACATATCTACCGCCGGAAGTATGCACAGTCAGAGCATCAAGCGAGTATGAGCCGGAATTTTGGTTGACATTGAAAACCATCAAGGCATCGGCCGGGGCACAAACTATTTCGGTTGAAGTGCGCTGTCCGGCATATATGCTGAAGTTTGCCGAGCCCGCAAAGGCCGGGCCGTCGTTGAGCGGTGCGGAAGAAATAGTGGCTACATACTCGCCGGCCATATAACTGTCGGCTGACGCGAACTGCGATAGCGACGGCCAAGTGTAACTATATTGGTCATCGGTGGTAGCCAATGTGAGCGCGCAATCAGACGGAGTGGGCACTTGCGCCTCGTTGAGAGCGAGCGTAGAGCCGTCAGACATAGCATAATTGCCGTCAAAAGTAGCCGACAACGATAGGTAGCCTTGTTGCGTGACTATCTTATTTTCATCGGAGGTGCAAGCTTGAGCCAGGCAAGCAACAACCGTAGCAATTGCAAGTTGAATATAAAGGCTGATTTTCATCAGTAAATAGTATTGTCATTTTAAACACCAAAGGTAGTGATTTTTTGGTAAATAACCAACAAGAAGGTCAAAAAGCGGAGGTAAAACATCGAGCTAAGAATTTATTTTTTTAATTTTGTCCATGTTTATCTTAAAAATTATAACGTAAATGTTGTGCATATTTGAAAAGTTTATTAAATTTGCGGCCAAAGTGTAGAAAATTCATTTCTCACCTTAAACATTCAACATTCATACCAAGAGACTTACCCGTTCTTCTTACGATTAAATGCTCGAAACAACTTATACTTATTTTATTAATACCACATTATGTCAAAAATGACACACCTAAAACAGTCTTTATTTATGCTGGCACTCCTATTGGGATTGTTTGGCATGGTGGCTTGTGACGATTACGACGTGGAGACGTTCAACTATGTTGACAAAACAACCGTTTCGCTTGAAGAATCGACACTGCACTCATTAACGTACAAATGGACGGCTGTTGACAATGTTACCAACTACAAGTGGGTGCTTGTGCAAGGCAACGTTGAAGACAGTAAAGAAAATCCACTTGCCCAAGGCACCACCACTAACACAGCGCTAGTGTTTGAGAACCTTGACCCGGGCACAAACTACACACTGTGGGTAACCCCGATTAGCGACAGCAACCTTGTTTCACGCTCGTTCTACGGAACATTTGCCACGGTTGCCATCACACCGCTCGACACGCCCAAAGTGACTTGCACACTCGACACAATCACCTACGATGTCATAGCCGAGTGGGGAGCCGTTGAAAATGCTGTTGACTACACTTGGTACTATGTTGAGCAAGGCGACACAATCACCGACACTACAACTGATTTGTCGATAAGTTTCAATGCCAAACATTTTGAACCGGGCACTCACTTTGTGTATGTTATTGCCAACTACTACGAAGAAGCTCACACAAATTCAGCACGTGGAGCCGGCTCGTACACACTTGGTGAAATCACAATATCTATCGCCGAAAGAATGGCCGGCACATACTCAGTTTACAACGAAGGCTACACTTGCTACAATCTTAGCACTTGGGCAACGTTCGAAGACGAACGCACAACAACTATTTCTGTCATTGACGACACTACAATCAAGATTGCCAACCTCTACAAAGGTATTGGCCTTGAAGGTTATGTGGATGAAGCTAACGAAGAAATCACCTTTGCAGCAGGCAAATCAAACAGCGGTGCATGGTGCATCTACGGATTTGATGGCAGCTGGAGTTATCAAACAGACACACCTCAAATGAAAGGATATTATGAGCAAGATGATGAAGGCTACATCATTTACCTCTATAATGACGACGACTACACTTGGTGCTATGGTTATTACTACGCCGGTAACGGATGGTATCCTTACTGGATTGGTCAATCTTCGCTCTATCAAGAAAGTGATGAATAAGCTCCTTAAATTCTTTAACTGAAAAAACAAATAGAAATGAAATATTCAAACCATATATTTGTCAGCTTGCTGCTACTCGCCTCACAAGGAGCCTATGCTACCAACACCGAGAGCAGTGAACCTGCAGGTTTGCAGGCCGAACAAGCTGCATCGAAGTGCACAGGTGTTGTCACTCAGCGCGATGGCGAGCCCATCATTGGCGCCAGTGTCACCGTAAAAGGCACAAAAAATGTTGCCGTCACCGACATCAACGGTAAATTCACACTCAATGGCGTGAAAAACGGTGCCACACTCATAGTCAGCTACGTTGGCTGCGAGACTCGCCAAGTTGTTTGGCACGGCACACCGCTGGAGATTGAGCTCTACGACATCACCCTCGACGAGGTTGTTGTTGTGGGCTACGGCACTCAAAAGAAAATTAACGTTACCGGTGCCGTATCGCAAGTCGGCTCGGAAGTGCTTGAAGGCCGTCCAGTTGCCGAGGTTTCGCAAGCCTTGCAAGGTACCATCCCCGGTCTTAACATCAACACCACATCATACGGTGGTATGCTCGATGCCGGTATGACAATGATGGTGCGCGGCACAGGTACTATCGACAGTGGCTCGTACGACGACCCGTTGATACTTATTGATGGCGTTGAAGGCAGCCTCTACTTGGTAAACCCCAACGATATCGAAAACATCTCAGTGCTCAAAGATGCTGCAGCATCGTCAATCTATGGTAGCCGCGCTGCATTTGGTGTTATCCTCGTAACAACAAAAAGCGGTAAAGCCGGAAAGACGCACGTGAACTATTCAGGCGATGTGCGCTGGAGCACAGCAACTTGCTTGCCTAACATGGCAAACTCACTTGAATGGGCAAACTACTACAACACCGCACAAATCAATGGTGGCGGCACTCAACTCTTCTCAGACGAGACACTTGAGCGCATACAAAACTACATGAACGGTGTTTATACCGACCCGTCACAACCCGAATACTACGGCACAGTTGCAAACAGCAACGGTTTGTGGAGCACTTACGCTTCGGCCTTTGCTAATACCAACTGGTTTAAGGAAATGTATAAATCAGCCGTTCCCACAACCAAGCACAACCTCAGCGTGAGCGGTGGTAACGACAGAGTGACATACCGCATCAGTGGTAGCTTCCTTGACCAAAACGGTTTGTTGCGCCACGGCAAAGACTGGTTGAAACGCTACACAGTGAGCGCTAAAATCAGTGCACAACTTGCCAGCTGGGCTCGCATAGACTACAACAACAGCTGGGCACGCAGTGACTATGGCCAACCGCTCTACCTCACCGGTTACTTCTTCCACAACATCGCCCGCCGCTGGCCGACCAACCCGGTCAAAGACCCTAACGGCCACTGGATGACAGGTATGGAAATTGAAGAGCTCGAAAACTTCGGTAACTGGGAAACCACCGAAGACAAGCTCATGCAACAAATCAACGTAGTGTTAACCCCGCTGAAAGGATGGAACATCACCGCTAACGGTTCAATCACCACCCTCAACCAAAAACAAACCGAAGGTTACTATCCCATCAGCTATTGGGACGTGAACGACGTAGAGCACATTAAAGATACCGACTACGGTACAACTTCATACTACTACGATGCTCGCGAACGCTCAACATATTACACCGTTAACGTATTTACCGACTACACCCGCTCATGGGGCAAACACAACGGTAAAATACTTCTTGGTGTGAACTTTGAGACTTACGACTACGACACCCTCTATGGCACAGGCTACGAGGCAACCAGCCGCGACAAGCTCTTCCTCACAAACACCACCACCGACTTTGCCACAGCCGACTCATACTACGAAGACGCCTCAGCCGGTTACTTCGCACGTCTAAACTATAACTACGACGAAAAATACCTTTTCGAAGCCAATGTGCGCTACGACGGCTCATCACGCTTTATAGGCAGCAAACGTTGGGCTTGGTTCCCCTCATTCTCTGCCGGTTGGAACATTGCCCGTGAAAAATTCTTCACCAATTGGACCGACAAAATTTCAACGTTGAAAATCCGTGGATCATGGGGTCAACTCGGTAACACCAACACATCGAGCTACTATCCGTTCTATCAAAGCCAATCATACACCGCTCTCAGCAGCACATGGTTGATTGACGGTACAAAACAAGCTGTAGCTTCACTGCCCAGCATTGTCAATGCCGACCTCACTTGGGAAACTGTTCAATCGCTTGACTTCGGTCTTGACTGGGCAGCATTCAAAAACCGCTTGACCGGATCGTTTGACTGGTACTGCCGTCGCACAAAAGATATGATTGGCCCGGCCCCGATACTTAGCGGTATACTTGGCGTGGATGCTCCGAAAGCCAACAACTGCGATATGCGCACAAACGGTTGGGAACTTGAAGTTTCATGGCGCGACAAAATAGGTCAAGTGAGCTATGGCATCAAAGCCAACCTCTCTGACTACTTCTCAATCATCACCAAATATCCATATACCGGTGAATTTGGTGCTCAAACATACAACGGATACCACAACGGTTACAGACTCGGTGAAATTTGGGGTTATGTCACAGAAGGCATTGCCCAAACCGACGAGCAAATGCAAGCATGGTTGGAAAACAACCGTCCCACTTGGGGCAGCAACTGGGCAGCCGGCGATATTATGTATAAAGACCTCAACGGCGACGGCATAGTTAGCTCAGGCTCTTCAACACTTGACGACCACGGTGACTTAGTTAAAATCGGCGACTCAACACCTCACTATCGCTTTGGTATCACTCTCGATGCTGCATGGAAAGGATTTGACTTCCAAGTATTCTTCCAAGGTGTGGGTAAAAAAGACTGGAGCCCGGGCACATCAAACCCGTACTTCTGGGGCGCTGTGTCAGACATTTGGCAATCAACAGTGTTTAAAGAGCACCTCGACTATTGGTCAGAAGATAACCCCAACGCATACTATCCGCGTCCCTTGTTTGGCAACACCAAAAACCAAGTTAACCAAACACGCTATTTGCAAAGTGCTGCCTACATGCGTTGCAAAAATATGCAACTCGGCTACTCATTGCCCAAATCATTGCTATCAAAAGCAGGCATCGGCAGTTGCCGCTTATATGTTTCAGTCGACAACCTCTTTACCATCACCAGCTTGTCGAGCGTGTTCGACCCCGAAGCCATCACCGGTTACTATGATAGCTACTACGGCTACAATTACTCAAGTGGTAAAACCTACCCGTTGCAACGCACTTGGGCAGTCGGTTTATCTCTAAACATTTAATCAATAGCACATTACCACAATGAAACTACATATAAAATCTATCGGATTGGGCATAGTTGCCGGCTTATCAATGCTGACAGCCACATCGTGCAACGACTGGATTGACAAACAGCCTATCACCAGTCTTACACCCGATGACTATTACAAGAACCCCGACCAGTTGGCATCATACCTCAACAACTACTACGACGCTCATTTGGTGCAGCCGTTCAACTACATTAGCTACATGTTTCACGCTGCCAACACATACAATGACGGTCTCAACCGCTCAGACGTGAACACAGACATAGCATGCATTGGCGGTGGTAGCACCACATGGTTTGCCGATAACCATTGGCAAACAGCTACCGGCAAATCGCTGCAAACATACTATGGCTATGTGCGCATTTGGAACTACTTCCTCGACAAAGCAGTCACCAACTTAGAGAACGGTGATATGGACGGCGACCAAACCCTTGCCAAAAACTATATCGGCGAAGGTTACTTCTTCCGCGCCCTTACATACTATCGCATCCTTGCCAAATTTGGCGATGCTCCAATCATCACTGATGTACTCAACGACGATGACGACGAACTTGTTGCCGCCAGTGTGCGCGACCCGCGCAACGAAGTGGCTCGCTTCATTCTCGCTGACCTTGACAAAGCAGCCGAGTATCTGTGCGACCGCAGCGAGTTTAACGGCCAACGTGTGAACAAACAATGTGCTTATTTGCTCAAATCGCGCGTAGCTCTGTTTGAAGCCACATTTGAGAAATACCACCGCGGCTCGGGCCGTGTGCCCGGCGATGCCGAATGGCCCGGTGCTGCTATGAGCTACAACCAAGGCAAAACATTTGACATTGACGGCGAAATCAATTTCTTCCTCGAGGAATGTATCTCAGCAGCAAAAGAAGCAGTAGGCTCAGGCACACTCACCACCAACAATTTTGTGACCGAGCCCAAACCCGGCACAATCACCGGATGGAACCCGTACTTTGAAATGTACAGCCAACCCAGCCTCTCTGACTGCAATGAGGTGTTGTTGTGGCGCGAATATAATGCAACAAACTATGTGGAGCACAGCGCTCCATACCGCTCAATTGTTGGTTGCAACGACGGTATGACCAAAGCTTTTGTTGACGCATTTGTGATGACCGACGGTCTTCCCTACTACGCAAGCAGCCTCTACCAAGGCGACACATCAATCGACAAAGTGAAAGCCGATCGTGACTATCGTTTGCAACTCTTCCTCTGGAGCGAAAGCACACTGAAACGTTCAGACCCGCAATTCACCGACTACACCACAACCGGAACCGTTATGGGTGTGCCCGACATTGTGAACTCAAACAATGAAATACGCCAAATCACCGGATATATGTCGCGCAAATATGTCACATACGACTATTCTCAAACCTACAGTGACGGTGTGCTCGGCACAAATGCTTGCCCGATATTCCGCACCGCTGAGGCTCGGTTGAACTACATTGAGGCTTACTACGAACGCTACGGCTCAATTGACGCTACTGCCGACCAATATTGGCGTGAAATTCGCAATCGTGCCGGTGTTGACCCCGACTACAACAAGACTATCGCTGCTACCGACCTCTCACAAGAGGAAGAATGGAGCGTATACTCAGGTACCTCACAAGTTGACGCTACACTGTTCAACATACGTCGCGAGCGCATGTGCGAAACTTTCAACGAAGGTCTTCGCTTTGGCGACCTCATTCGTTGGCGCTCATTTGACCGCCTCATGACTGAAAAATGGGTGCCCGAAGGCTGCAACTTCTGGGAGGAAATGTACGAGGTTGGCAAGAGCACAAAATATAAGAGCATCGTTGCCGACGGCACATCAAAGAGTAACGTATCGCGTCAAGAACTTGGCAAATACCTACGCCCCTATTCTATCAACGAAGATATAGCCACTAACGAGCTTGCTAACGGCTACACTTGGCATGAAGCCTACTATCTCTCTCCGCTCGGTGCCCGCGACATCACTACCGCATCGGCCGACCGTTTGGAAGAAACCTCAAACATGTACCAAAACATATATTGGCCAACGCAAGGCGGTCAATACTGCTTAAAATAATTTTTGTTTCATGTCACTAAAAGATGAGAGCGGCCATCCGGTCGCTCTCTTTTTATTGTCCCAAACGAAAGAGATCAATTATTTGTTGGAGACGTAGCGGTTGTAGTAGGCGATGAGGAGTGTGGTGAGCGGGAGAGCGATAATCATGCCGACAAGGCCTAGCAGACTGCCCCACACTGAGAGCGAAAGCAAAATGATGGCCGGATTGAGTCCGAGGTACTTACCCATAATTTTGGGGGTAAGGAAGAAATCTTGTATGATTTGCACAATCACATACACAGCCATACATTCAAGCCAAATAGTCCAGAACGAGACGCTGCCGTCAACGGCATAGACAAAGCAAATCAACGTGGTTGGCAACAGTGAAATAAGTTGCAGGTAGGGCACCATGTTGAGCGCACCGATAAACAATCCGAGAACCACACCCATAGGCAAACCGATAATCGAAAAACCGATAGCAAACAGCACTCCCACGCAAAGTGCAACCAAGGCCTGTCCGCGGAAATATTGGTTCATGCTATTTTGCACATCGCTGAAAAGTTTAAATATAAATTCGCGATATTTTGGCGGCACAGCCTTGCGAAAGCCGGCCAATAGTCGGTCATAGTCAAGCATGATAAACAACAAATAGAGGAACACCATGCACCAGCCCACAACGCTGAGAATAATCTCAACACTGCTGCTCAGCACTTTAAAAGCAGCCTTTGCTATGCTTTGCCAATCTTGACGCGTCATGTGTTCGCCGATACTTTCAAAGTCGATGGTGCGTCGCAAGAAGTCTTGCACCTCTTCCGGTATGTGGTCAATGTGAGTGCGCGTGACGGCAAAACGCTTGATTATATCGGCCATTTGATAAAATTCGTCAATAATCGAAGGTATCAACAAATAGCCCAGGGCAGCAATAATGACGATAGAGCTGACGAGCGTGATTGCAATAGCCACAATGCGGCCTTTGAGGTGGAAAATGCGGCGATTTAACTGCACAAACGGCTCAAGCATATACGCAACGAGCCATGCTACCAAAAACGGTAGCAGCACACTTTTGAGTTTGTTGATAATCAATAAAAGGGCGATTATCACTATCACAGAGATAATCATGCGCACCACACGGTCGAAGGTATAAGGACGGCGCTGTTGTGGTTGAATAGGGGCTTGGTCAAAGGTCTCCATTTAAGTTTTTAGGGCTATTTTCTTCAATTATGGTGCAATTATAGAAAAAAAATTCTAAATTTGCAACTTAAAAGCAAATGGGAAGAAAAATTTGCTCATTTTGGAAATTACAAAAAAACAAAACATATCACACGTTTTTATGACAACACAGATTAAACAACTTTTAAACGACAAGGCATGGGCTCGTTGGACAGCTTTGGTGCTCATCGCGCTGATGATGTTCTTCGGCTATATGTTTGTCGATGTATTGGGCCCGGTAAAGAGCTTGCTTGAGTCAGAGATCGGTTGGTCATCAACCGCCTATGGCACTTATCGCGCTGCAGAATACTTTTTGAACGTCTGCGGCTTTTTAATTGTAGCAGGCTTTATTCTTGACAAGACCGGCATCCGTTTCACCGGTATGCTCTCAGCATCATTGATGTTAGTCGGCGCAGCTATTAAGCTTTACGGCATCAGCAGCTGGTTTGCCGGTTCGTCACTCGAAGCATGGCTCAACTCATGGTGGGTAGCACTTCCCGCCAGTGCAAAGATGGCATCACTTGGCTTTATGATTTTCGGTTGCGGCTGCGAAATGGCCGGCACAACAGTTTCTAAGGCTATAGCAAAATGGTTTAAGGGCAAAGAGATGGCTCTTGCAATGGGTCTGGAGATGGCAATTGCACGTTTTGGTGTGTTTGCTATCTTCTCATTCTCACCCTGGATTGCCGAAAAGATGGGCTCGGTAGTAGTTCCTGTAGCTATCTGCACATTGCTCTTGCTCATAGGTCTTATTTGCTTCTCAGTGTTCTGCGTGCTCGACAGCAAGTTAGACAAACAACTTGGCGAAGCAGCCAAGGGAGAGCCCGAAGAAGAGTTTAAGGCTTCAGACATCAAAAATATCTTTAGCAGTCAAGTGTTTTGGGTAGTAGCATTGCTCTGCGTGCTTTACTACTCAGCAATCTTCCCCTTCCAAGCATACGGAGCAGAGATGTTGCAATGTAACCTCGAAGGCATTTCAGCCAAAGAGGCATCAGACATCTTCCGCTGGTTCCCCGTAGGAGCAGCAGTTATCACCATATTCCTTGGCAACTTCCTTGACCGCCGCGGCAAAGGTGCCACGATGTTGATACTCGGTGCAATCTTGCTCATCTGCTGTCACTTGATTTTCGCATTCTTGTTGCCCGCCACACACAGCGAAATATTGGCATACGCAACAATCATAGTGCTCGGCATATCATTTGCACTTGTGCCTGCAGCACTTTGGCCCAGCGTGCCCAAGATTATTGATGAGAAAGTGCTTGGTAGCGCATACTGCTTGATATTCTGGGTGCAAAACATTGGCCTCTGCCTTGTGCCTCTATTGATTGGTAGTGTACTTGACAAGGTCAACGCAAACAATCCCGCAGTGCTTGCAGCAAAAGAACAAATTGAACAGCTCCACGCTGCCGGTGTTGAAAACCCCGACGTATTCATCCCCTACGATTATACTATTCCTATGGTAATTTTTGCCGGCTTTGGTGTGTTGGCATTGGTTATCGGCATATATCTGAAGATGCTCGACGCCAAGAAGCACTACGGCCTTGAATTGCCAAATATTGCTCCCGAAAACAAAGAAGCTTAATGCTTAAAAAAATCATCACACTAGCAATCGCTGCAGCCATATCGGTTGCGGCGATTGCTCTTAACCCGAAACGCGAATTTCGCGGTGCCTGGATGCACACAGTCTACCAACCACAGTATGCTGAAAAAGGCACTGTAGAGTTAAAAAAATACCTTACCGACCAGCTTGACAAACTACAAGCTGCGGGCGTCAACGCTGTGCTATTCCAAGTGCGGCCGAGCGCTGACGCATTCTATGACAGCAAACTGGAGCCTTGGAGCCATTTCCTGACCAAAGGCGGCAAAGCACCGTCACCATATTGGGACCCCCTGCAATTTATGATTGAAGAGAGCCATAAACGCGGCATGGAACTTCATGCATGGCTCAACCCCTACCGAGTGACCACCTCATCGAAAGAGAAACTACCGGCAGGACACATATACTATCGCGAACCCGGACGTTTTGTCACCTTTGCCGGCGACAAAAAGATGTATTTCGACCCGGGATTGCCCGAAAACAGAACATTCATTTGCGACGTTGTGGCCGACATTGTGGAGCGCTACGACGTTGACGGCATACACTTTGACGACTATTTCTACCCCTACCCCGTCAAAGGATACGATTTCCCCGACGACAAGTCATTCAAAAAATATGGCAACGGCATGAAGCGCGGCGACTGGCGTCGACTGAACGTTGACTTGCTCATTGAAGAAGTGCACAAACGCATACATTCGCTCAAACCTTGGGTGCGCTTTGGCATCAGTCCCTTCGGCATTTGGCGCAACAAACGCACCGACCCTCGCGGCAGCGACACCGGAGGCTTGCAAAACTATG
>CAYSLD010000047.1:0-13370 GCA_964431795.1 uncultured Bacteroides sp. | reverse complement strand
CTGATTTTTTTACCAGGAGGGTTGCGAGAAAAGGCCGTCGAGGTCGGTAGTTGCCGGGGCTGATGTGGCGATGATGTGCAGAGCGAGAGCTCGCGTCATAAGAATGTCATCGTGTTTGCCCAACTTTGCGGCATACGAGCCGTTAGGCAGCTCCACATACGTTGACAGCTCGTTGCAGGCTTCGGAGTCGCGCTCAACATACGAGCCATCGCGCACAGCGGCAATGAGAGTGTTGATTAGCACCGGCTTGGTGCGACGGTTTGTGTGAAAGCCTATACGGTCAGAGACGGTGTTTGTGAGACGGTCGGTGACAGTGCGGGTGTACAAATTTGTATAGCTGCGTGCCATGTTGGCCAACACGCTGAGATTGTTGTCGGCGCCACCGCTTTCGGTCTCGAAAGTGTTGCTTTCAACAACTAACAACGCATTGTTATAGTGCCGTGCAATGCGTATAGCTTCGTCGGCAAGCAAATCGTGGTCGATGTGTCCTCGCCACTGAGCCACAACTTCGGGCACAGGTTGGCGAGTGAGCACAGCGATAACACTCCAATCGGCGCCGGCAGAACGGCCGCCAATATCCATAGCCACAACATAGTTAAGCTCAGGTTGCACATCGGCCCACATTTTCAGCAGACCGCGGCTGTCGGCAACAGGGCGTCCGGCCACGCTGATATCGCCGACGAATTTAGGGGTGCAGCACATTGTGCGCAGTGCATTTACCTTTTCGACGGCAAACACTCCGGCTCCGGAATTCACAAACGCTTCTTCGGGAGTTGACGGATATTCGGCATGCATTTGGTCGAGAGTGGGATATTCCACCGACTTGTGATGATACCAGTTTATCATTTCAAGTGTGAGCCCTTGTTCCCACAATTTCAGCTCATAGTCGGTGAGGCTCTGCCACAATTCCTGCGGGTTTGACACCGCCAGGCGATATATCTCAATTTCATACCACGGCACAAACACGGCATGTTTGTCACTTTTGCCTTGCTCGGAGCGCAACCACTCAGAGTGGAAATAGTTGCCCACACCGTTTGCAGTCGACTCGACAGCGATGAGCGTGTAAGGCATATAAGCTATGGCACCGCAAACAGCGCGGATGAAATCTTCGGGCGAGCGCTTGGGTGTTGCCGGCCAAAAAGCCGTTTCAGAGAGGTGAGCCATAGCATAGTCCGAGCCGCGCACGGCATCTTGATTTTCGGCCGATGCAACAGTGACACGACATCCGCGGCCATCAATGCTGCGTATGTTTATAGAGCGTTCATAAGGTCGGAAGCGCGGGGCAGCATCACCATCCCAAAGGTCGGGCGGATAGTTTTCTATCACTTTTGAGTACATGCCGCGGATGTTTGCCGCAGCATCTTTGACGTGTGCACAAATCAGTGAATTCCAGTTGCGACGATGCACAGACTGAATCCAAATCATGTACATCTGCACGAGTGTAGATCCGCCCCACTGCCTGGCTTTTAGCATAATCAAGCGCAAAGGTTTGTCGGCAAGACGGTCAGCCTCGAGTATTGCAGCCACACGACGTTGCGGAGCGTTGAGCACAAACGGCACATCGCTACCAAGTGTTTTATGTTTGATTTTAACGCAAGTCACACACCAAAATTCAAAATCATGGCGACAGCGCAATTTTTGCCAACTTACGGTGTCAGTGGCAACGGCCAGCTGCGGGTCGGCAGCCATAGATTTGGGCACAAAAGCGGTTGCATATTCGCTGAAAGGTGTGGGCACCTCAACACGCTCGCCAATGCAGCCAATGCCGCGCACCGGGTCATAGGGATGAGCCGAAGGCAGCATCGCATTGCGGCGATCGTTTTCGGCAATAAGAGCTTCTATAGTCATTTGTTGCATACAATCATAGGAAAAGTTAGTGAGAAATCGCGGCTCACCGAGGCCTCAACCGAGAGCTGCAAGTCAATAGTACGGTGTCCGTGCAAGCGGCCGGCAATAGGCGATTTTATGGCACCGTTTACTTTTAGTTTAGTGATAGTCTGAGGCATCGGGGCTAATTGCGTGAGCCAAAGTCGCTCCACAGTCAAGTTGCCGCAGAAGTTTGAGGCTTTGAGCATCCAGCGCACAGCAGTCGGCAACAGGCGTCGGCCACGATTAACCACATACTGTGCTCGCCAGCGCACATCAGTTTGTTCGGCCACAAAACGATTTGCAAGGTCTACCAATCCGGTTTCGGTGAGCGCATAAGCTTTGCCGGCAAAGGCCAGCCAAGGGCCGCGCGGCACAAGCGTTGACGTGAATGTTGACATATTATAATCCAAGCAATAGTGCACCGCCTCGCTATCATCGGTATTGGCAACTAGCAGCTCGTTGTCGGCGGCAATCCAAGCCAAGCGATCGCCCACACAATCACGAGCCACACACTTCACCGAATTGGCGGCAATTTGCAGGAGTTGGTCGGCACAAAGTGCATACACCACATTTCCGCCGTCAGCCACACAAAAACGATTGGTCACGCTGCGGCAATCGAGCAAATTCACCGCGCACTCCGAGCGGTCGGCATTTGTTGTCACCAATTTTATGCCATCACCGGCAAATGCATAAAAACGAGCGCGTCGATACTCCCATGCTGACGAGCCGGAGCGAGCCGCAGTGATAGCGATGATATTTGTAGCCACATTGCACACTGCAGTGATTTGCGGCACGGCAGACACATTTGCAACGGCGGCATATCCGGGCATACTCAAGTCGGCTTTGATTGGCGAAGGTGTTTGCGACTTATCGGCTGTTGTCAAGGTGATAGGCAACAAAGTTGGCGACACGTAGTATGCATATCGGCCGGTAGCATCGGCAGTGAGTTTTACACTTAGCATTGATGTGGTGCCGTCTGTCGTAATTTGCAACGTCAGTTCAACAGCCTCAGCCGAAGGATAAACAATGAGTGGCGAGAGTGTGTGCGGTGTGAGTGCGCCGGTAAATTCGGTCACCACACGCTCACCCGAAGCAAAAGTTATTGCCACATATCCGGTGCACTGCTCATTTGCAAATGTTGAAGCATACACTCCGGGGGCATAGCCGCCGAAGCGCTGTGGCGTGATGTTTGCCCACACAACGGCATCGGCTGAGCCGGCAACAACGTCGGCAACAAACGAGTGCGGAGTGAGCACCCGAGCAAGCGCGTTAGTGACATGTGCAGGAGCTGCAGCGGCCAAAGCAGCCGCCATGTTGTCAGCTTCATCGGCAACATCAATCGGATTGGCATATTGCACCACAGTGTTCGTAGCCGAAGCGTAGGGGTTGCTTATGTAGGCAACAGTTGTGGCTATTTTGTCAAAACGCTCTATTGCGCGTTTGACATTTATGGCTGAGGCAATGTAACGCGTAGCCGACAAGCCTCGCTCCACCCCGGGCATAGTCACACGCACGTAGCTGTCTGATGAAGCGTCACGTCCAAAGCTCACCTCGGCTGTGCCGGCAAAGTCGACCGGATGAAATTGCGGGGTTACTTGCAGCTCAAGCGTCTGCACAATCTTGCTCCATGCGGCCGGAATGGCATCGCCCACGGTCACTCGCAGGCGATAGGCCTGAGCCGTTACAGTCTTCGATTTTACGGTGGTACCTCCGTCGGCCGAGCCAAACGTCCACGCATCTGCCAACTGCGCGCCGTTCGGAAGCATCACCACAACCGGGGCAGTCACGTGCAACACCTCGCCATCAGCATCGAGCAAACGGCAGCGTGCCACTACCGGTTGCACAAATGCCCCGGCCACACGTGCCGACTCAACAACGTCACGATAGGCCGAAGTTATTGCCGTGGTGATTGCGCTAACTGCACATTCCGGCACCACACTTTGCATGGCGCCCACCGACTCGGCAGTCACCGCTATAGCCCCAAAATCAGGCTTCACACCAACATCGGTGAACGAGCCATCTGCCTCGCGCAGCAATAAATAAAGCCCGGCATCGGTCATCACATTCACATATTTCTGCGACACATGAGCACACCGCGGCTCACTCGGCAGCTTTGCAATCGCGTGCACACCGTCAGCGCTGACACACCCAACAGTGCAGCCATCGTACACCAACAACGCATCGCCGGCCATCACCAGCGGACACCAATTATCGCCGGCAAGCACTTGCGGCTCTCCAACCGGAGTCAGCACATCGCCGCCCGACAACTGCGCCGCACGCAAATTCGAACACTCAACCACACGCAACTCGTCAGTGCGCATCGGCTTATCTTTCTTTAGCAAATTCATAAGGATAAAGGTTAAAACGTTATTTTGCGCAAAGATAACCCTTCACCCCACCCTCACACCCCGCATCCACACCTCATCCGACAATTAACACACCCACCCCCACATTCCAATTACTTGCACAAATTAAATTATTTGGCTAACTTTGCATTGAGTTCTTTTTACAAAAATCAATCTTATGCTAGACGAATCATCTCGCAACAAAATCATAGCGCTGATCAAGCGCGAAGTTGTGCCCGCAATGGGCTGTACCGAACCTATAGCCGTGTCGCTCGCCGTAGCACGTGCCACCGAATTGTGCGGTTGCGACCGCAACAATGTAGATAGCATAGAGTGCCACCTCAGCGCAAACATCATCAAAAACGCTATGGGTGTAGGCATACCCGGCACAGGCATGATTGGCCTGCCCATCGCCGTAGCCTTGGGCGCACTTGTGGGACGCAGCGAATACAGCCTAGAAGTGCTGCACGACGTTGACAACACTGCAGTTGAACGTGGCAAAGCATTGATTGCACGCAACATAATAAATATTGTGCTCGAAGAAGATGCCCCCGACGTGCTCTACATTGACGCACGCGTGAGCGGCGACGGCCACACCGCTCGCGCCGTGATTGAAGGCGGACACTCAAACTTCGTGAAACTCGAAAAAGATGGTGCCGACGTGGGCATAAACAGCGCGGCTAACACCACCGATGCCGACGATAACTGCGAGGGCAACGTTGACCTCACTCTAAAAACCGTGTGGGAATTTGCCACAGAAACTCCGCTTGAAGAACTCACATTCATACTCGAAACCCGACGCCTGAACAAAGCAGCCGCCGAATGGGCACTGATGGACCCCTACGGACACCACGTGGGCCGCACACTCCACTCAGAACGCCAACGCCGCGTGATGGGCGACAGCACTTTCTCACGCATACTCAGCTACACCTCAGCAGCCTGCGACGCTCGTATGGGCGGTGCTCCCGTTGCCGTGATGAGCAACTCCGGCTCAGGCAACCAAGGCATTGCCGCCACAATGCCGGTGGTGATATATGCCGAAGAAAATTATGCAAACGAAGAGCAAACCGTGCGCGCCCTTGCCCTCAGCCACCTCACAGCAATATACATCAAGCAAAGCCTCGGACGACTCTCAGCACTCTGCGGCTGCGTAGTGGCAGCAACAGGCTCAAGCGCCGGCATCTGCTACCTCATGGGCGGCAATTATGACCGCGTGGCAGCAACAGTGAAAAATATGGTTGCCAACCTCACCGGCATGATTTGCGACGGTGCCAAACCAAGTTGCGCACTCAAGCTCACCAGCGGCGTGTCGACAGCCGTAATCTCGGCAATGGTAGCCATGGAGGGAGAAAGTGCAAGCTCACTCGAGGGCATTATTGATGACGACGTAGACCGCACCATACGCAACCTCACCACAATCGGTCGCGAAGGCATGACACAAACCGACCGCCTCATACTCAACATAATGACAAACAAATAGACGGCGTGTATAGTTAACACCAGTCAACACATACGAACTTATGTTAATTTATTAGGTTCGTATTGTTTTAGTGGCTATATTTGTCGGTGTAAAAATCTCAAAACTAATTACCTTAGCTATGATTCGCACAAATTACCGTAAATCCTGCCTAAACGCAAGAAACCTAAACATATCAATCTCCGTAAAACAAAGTTACACTGATAGCTTAGTTGCTAACAGTGCATCCCATTGTGTGTGATGGCCACATAGCAAATTGCCATTTTCACTTCTCACCTATCATTCACCCCTCTCTCCTCCTAAAATAATGAAATACAAGCTCTTTAAAAATACTCATTGATGTTTGACTGTGACGGCATGCAGCGATGCGACGCCGCCGCAAGGTTATTTATCTATCTACTGCAAAGCAATATAAGTTATAGTGATTCTTTTTGAGCACACCTGCCAGCGATGGTCGGTGTGCTTTTGTTAGCAATAAGCCTCTTTTACGCGCAAAAATCATGTTATACAACATTTTTTTAAAAAAATTGCTCTTACCCTTTGCATTTACTTATTTTTTTTATAGATTTGCATTGTTTTCTTACTCGAATACCCTCGTAACAAAATAAATCAATATATTACGTCACTAAAAACCTTCATTACATGAGAAAGCTGTTCATGCTTTTAATGTGTGTGCTGAGCATAGCTCTCACCGCAGGCGCACAGGTCAGCAAGGTTACCGGTGTAGTTCTGTCTGCTGAAGACGACGAGCCGATTCTTGGTGCCTCTGTTCGCATAAAAGGACACAAAACAGGTGCTGCTACCGACGTTGACGGTCGGTTTGTTCTCACAGGCCTAACTAGTAACGACAAAGAAATTGAAGTTTCTTTTGTTGGCTGCGAGACTCAGTACGTTAAAGTTGCCCCAGAAGTTACAGTCTACCTTAAAGCCCAACAAGAAACAATGGAAGAACTCATTGTTGTTGCTTTCGGTAAACAAAAACGCGAATCGTTCACCGGTTCAGCAAGTGTTGTAAGCTCTGCTCAATTATCTATGCAACAGAGCGCTAATCCTATTGATGCTCTTAACGGACGCGTTGCCGGTATGCAAATGACCGACGCAAACGGTCTTACCGACGACCCCACCATTCGCGTGCGCGGTACGAGCTCTCTTAACGCCGGCAACAGCCCGCTCATCGTGGTTGACGGCATGCCCTACAACGGCTTCCTCAACGACATCAACGTTAACGACATCGAAAACATCACCGTGCTCAAAGATGCAGCGTCAAATGCTCTTTACGGTGCTCGCGGTGCTAACGGCGTAATCCTTATCACTACTAAAAACGGCAAACGCGGTGCAACAAAAGTTACACTCGAAGCCAAATGGGGTGCTAACACCAACGGCCGCATCGAGTATAACACCATCGACAACCCCGGTGAATACTACGAAGCCGCTTACCTCGGTTATAAAAACTACTACCTCGCACAAGGTCAAAACGAGGCACAAGCACACATCAGTGCCAACAACATCCTCGTTGCACCTTACACCGAAGGCGGTCTCGGTTATAACGTTTACACCGTGCCCGAAGGTCAATACCTCATCGGCTCAAACGGCAAACTCAACCCCAATGCCACCCTCGGCAACCGCGTAGCCTACAACAACCAAATCTACACACTCTACCCCGACGATTGGTTGAAAGAAGGCACACGCAACGGTTTCAAACAAGAATATAACATCTCTCTCACCGGCGGTAACGACCAATTCCGCACATTCGCCAGCTTGGGCTACCTCAAAGAAGAAGGCCTCAGCTACGGCTCTGACTTGGAACGCTACACCGCTCGCCTCAAAACTGAGTATCAAGCATACAAATGGTTGCGCATCGGTGCAAACGCATCATACAACCACAAAACAACAAACGACCTCTCATCAGTGTTTGGCGTGGCCTACACCATCGCACCAATCTATCCGCTATACATTCGCGATGGCGAAGGCAACATCCTCACCGATGCTCGCGGCTTGCGCTACGACTACGGCGAATATGACAACGCCGGTTTGCAACGCGCTTGCGAGAAAAACCAAAACTCAATTCAATCAGACCGCTTAGACGTATACAAAAATGTGAGCAACGCATTCAACATCAACGGCTTTGCCACCGCCGACATTTGGGACGGACTTGCTCTCACCGTAAACGCTAACGTCTACATCACCGAACAACGTTGGAACTCAGCCGGCAACCCCTACTACGGCTATAACACCAGCATCGGCGGCGAGGTATCAGCCTACCACTATCGCACCACCGACTCAAACTTCCAACAACTCCTCAACTACAACAAGCAATTCGGACACCACAACGTTTCAGCATTGTTAGGTCACGAATACAGCCGCACATCAAACACCTCACTTTCAGCTTCACGCTCAAAGATTGCAATGTACACCGAAAACATCGAAATTGCCGGTGCAATTGTTGACAAGAGCATGGGTGGTTACACATCATTATATAATGTTGAAGGTTTCTTCTTCCGCGGTCAATATGACTACGACAGCAAATACTTCGCTTCAGTATCATATCGTCGTGACGGCTCAAGCCGCTTCGACCCCGACCACCGTTGGGGTAACTTCTGGAGCCTTGGTGGCGCCTACATCATCAGCCGCGAAGACTGGTTCCCCAAAAACAACACCATCAACGTGTTGAAGCTCAAAGCATCGTACGGTGAACAAGGTAACGACAACATTGGTGACTACCGTTACACCGACCAATACAGCATCAAAAACACCGACAACGAGGTTGCATACGTGTTCTCAAGCAAAGGTAACAAAAACATCTCATGGGAAACAGTAGGCTCACTCAACGTCGGCATCGAATATGAATTGTTCAAATCACGCTTGCGTGGTAGCTTAGAATACTACGACCGCAAAACAACCGACATGCTCATGTGGTTCTCAACCCCATACTCAGTTGGTTACGGCGGCTACTACTCAAACGTAGGTGATATGTCAAACCGTGGTATTGAAATTGAGCTCTCTGCTGACATTGTTAAATCACAACACTTCAACTGGACCGTTGATGCCAACCTCGCTTGGCAACGCAACCGCGTGACTTCACTCCCCGAAGAAACTCGCAAATACTCTATGGACGGTCACGGTGGCTTCCTCAACGGATATTTCTACGTAGGTGAAGGCCTACCCGTCAGCACTTGGTATTTGAAAGACTATGCCGGAGTTGGAGAAGACGGACAAGCCCTCTACTACAAAACAGACTCAGACGGCAACCGCTACACCACTACCGACTACTCAAATGCCGACTACTATCTTTGCGGATCGGCACTCCCCGATGTGCTCGGTGGTTTCAGCACAACATTCCAAATCTACGACTTTGATATCGCAGCCAACTTCAACTACTCAATCGGTGGTTTGAAATACGACTCAGGATACGCAGCCCTTATGACACCGGGTTGGTCAACACTTACCGGTAACGCTTGGCACCGCGACATTTTCAACTCATGGAGCCCGACAAACACAGATAGCGACATACCTCGTTGGAACTATGGCGACCAATACGGCACAACATCATCTAGCCGTTTCCTCACCAACGCTTCATACTTAACACTCAAAAATATCACCATTGGTTACACACTGCCGCGCAAATGGACCAGCAAACTCAAAATGGAAAAACTTCGCGTGTACGTAACCGGCGATAACCTCTACTATTGGAGCAAACGCAAAGGCTTTGACCCACGCGGCGACTTGCAATATGGCAGCTACGGCGCATACTCACCAATCCGTGCATTCGTAGGCGGTTTATCTGTTAATTTCTAAGTCACTCACCTAAAACCAAGATTAAAAAATGAAACGTTCATATAAAACACTACTTGGCGGTGCTGCTTGCTTAGGCATGGCAATGTCAATGACCTCGTGCTTGGAAGAAACATTCCCGACCAGTTCGGCTGTCGAATCGCAAGTAGCAAGTGATTTGCAAGGCATTGCAAACGGTATGCCCGCTTACTTTAACTCATACTCAACATCGAGCTCGTACGACTACGGCGACTGCGGTTGGCCTTGCTTGATGATGAACCGCGACGCTATGCTTGCCGATATGCCGGTTTATCAAATCGGTTACGACTACTTCATGTATTTCGCCGAGCAAGACTACCTGGGTGACTGGTTGTTGCAATCACTCATTTGGTATCGCTACTACTACCTCATCAACAAAGCAGACCTCGTGCTCTCAGCCGCAGCTACAACTGACGCAAGCGGCAACGAAGAGTACATCGGCGACGCTTACAACTTCCGCGCATACGCCTACACCGAGTTGGCTGCAACTTACGAATATCGCAAGACAAACACCGCTCTCGACAGCTATGCCGACGAAAACGAGATTTGGGACCTCACCGTGCCCATCGTTACTGAGCAAACCACCGAAGACGAAGGCCGTAACAACCCACGTGCTCCGTTCTACAAGATGTATCGCTTCATCATGAACGACCTCAACCGTGCCGAGGAATATCTGGCAAACGTGAAAGAGGCTACCGCCGGTAAAACTCACACTTGCCTTGGCGTAACCTACGGTTTGAAAGCACGCTTGTGGCTCACATTGGCCACTCGTTTCCAAAACCACTCTGACGACCTTGCAAAACAAGTGGCTGCCGAAAACGACTACGAAGAATACGACAAACTCGGCATCACCACAGCCCTTGAATGCTACAAAAACGCAGAGAAATATGCGCGCATGGCAATCAACCTTGGCTACACTCCGACAACAAAATCACAGTGGTTCGACCCCAAGACCGGCTTTAACACACCCAACCAATCATGGATGTGGTGCATCACAATTGCATCGAGCGACGCCCTCACTTCTCTCGATTGGCGCTCATTTATGTCGTACATCTCACCCGAAGCCTTGTGGGGCGTAGCATCATACACCTATAAAGCATATCGCATGATTGATGCCAACCTCTACAAGAGCATACAGAGCGACGACTGGCGCAAAAACACTTGGATTGCACCGGGCGATGCTGCCGACGAAACTGCCTACACCAGCAAATATGCATCAGGCACAAACCTCACATACGACCAATGGAGCAACTACACAGACTACACCGGCTTCAAATTCCACCCCGCCGGCGGTGACTGCGTGACCTCATCAAACGGTATCGCCGTTTCAATTCCGTTGATGCGTATTGAAGAAATGTATTTCATCGAAGCTGAAGCAAAAGTTTACACCGAAGGTGCAGCCGCAGGTGTTGCAGCACTCACAAGCTTCATGAACACATATCGCACCGACAATGCCGGATATACATGTAACGAAACAGAAATACATACCGTCATCGAAGAAATCTTCAACCAAAAACGTATCGAATTCTGGGGCGAAGGTATTGTCTACTTCGACTATCGCCGTTTGGAACACTCAATCAAACGTAAATACTCCGGCACAAACCACGCTGAGCTCTATCAAGTGAACTCATACGACGGCTACACTGCCCCCTACACTATTTACTACATTCCGGAAAGCGAACGCAACCTCAACCCGGCTTGCGTGCTCAATCCTGACCCGTCAAGTGCTCTCCCCACAGAATAATAATCAATAAAAAAGAACATCTAAGATGAAACATATATTTTATTCACTCATTGCAATCTGCACCGCTCTCGGCTTTACCGCTTGCGATGACGATGACAACAATTGGGCTCCCGGCGAGGCAGAGAGTGCTGACAGTCCCGGCGTATTTTTCACTGACGACAACGACTATTCGTTTGAGTTTGAAAGTGGCATGGGAGAAGAGACTTTTGAACTGCATTTGAAACGACTCAATGCCACAAACGCAGTCACAGTGCCCCTCACCGCAACTGTTGACGATAGCCACATCGTGGTGCCCTCATCGGTTGATTTTGCCGCCGGCGAAACTGAGGCAACCATCACCGTTAACTGCGAAGGCCTACCCGAACGCCAAACATTCAACTTCTCAATAGCTGTTGCCGACGGCTATAAAACCGCATACGGCAAAGGCTCAGACACATACCAAGGCTCAGTTGCTGTTGTATCGTGGGTTACACTTGACCCGAACTTCAAATACACCTACTACAATAGCTCAAGTCAACGCGTATACACCGCTACTTACGGCGAATGGCAATTACTTGAGGGTTCAAACAAAATGAAGCTCACCAACTTCATGAACTCAGGTAAAGATTTCATGTTCACGCTTGACTCTACCCAATCAGGATGTAGCACAACTTACATCGGCATCAACCCGATTTACAACTTCTATTACGCCTCAACCGGCACAGACTACGGATGCTGGTACTTCTACGACGATGCTAACCAAGTCAATCCTTCATGGACAATGGCTGACGGCGAACCCGTATATTACCTCTATGTCTACGGCGTAGGTTACTCTTACTTCAACCTCAACGACGGCTACGGTTGCTTCTCAACCTATTTCGTTCCCGATGAAGAAGCTGAAGAGTGGAACTGGGTTTACGTTTGGTGCTACTTCACTATTCCTGATGAATATGTTGGCAACATTCCTTACACTAAGTAATAAACAGCTATGAAACTATATAAATATTTCAACCTCGCTTTGGGCGTTGCCATGCTGGCATCAATGTCGGCATGCAGCGACGACGAAGTGATACAAACACCGCTCAATGCTCCGGTTGTGACATCAACGTCTACATACAAGTCAATCGACGTGTCGTGGAACGCTGTTGACGGAGCAGTGAAATATGGCTATGAGCTCTACGATGCTTATGGCAACTTGATTGTGCGCGATGTCACTCAAGACACCAACGTCACATTCTCAGACTTGAACTACGCAGCTGACTATACGCTCAACATTTGGGCATACGGCGTGTATCAATCAGAGGATGGCACCTCACAGGCTAACTCATTTGAACTGCGCACAAACGACTTGGAAAAGCTTGCCACTCCCGTGCTCACAATCACCAACCCGTCAAGCAGCAGCGTGAAAATTGTGTGGGATGAAGTAGCAAATGCCGAAGAGTACACCTACAAAATTACAAACCCCTCCGGCCTACCCTACAAATCAGGCACAACAACAAATCTGCAGTTAATCTACACCGGCATCACCGCTGCAGGCACTTACACTGTGGAAGTAACAGCGACTACAACTCAAGAAGGATTTTACAGCAGTAGCGAAACTGCAACAGGCACATTCGAAATCGAAAGTGCTGTTGCTCCACCGCCACCAGCTCCCTAAGACTTTCTAAAGATAACCTTCTTATATATGACTGCAGCAGCGGGCCTTGTGGCTCGCTGCTGTTTTGCTATACAAAATATATTAGTGTTTTTTGGAGAGGATGCGGCGGTTGTCGGGGAGGAGGTTGTTGGCGCGATTGCCAAGATTTTTGACAAAGCCAAGCGGACGAGAGCCGTAAGTTAGCAGCACAATGCCGCGTGGAGCATCAATTGCAATAGCTTCACCACGAAGATACGTCAGCGCCGTGTCAAGGTCAACATCAACAGTTGGCCAAGCAGATGCATTTAGGTCTACAGCACGGGCCAACGGCGCAGTCGGCAGGTAATCTTTGCCCTTAACAGTTGCCACGTGCAAGCCATAGTTCACAACCGACAGCACAGAGTTCAGGCGTGCCATCTCGGCAAAGTGTTCACGCGGCACAGCGCGCAGTTTGTCGGCATCGGCAACATAAACATAGTCACCGTGCAACCAATCGCCCGGAGCCTTAAC
>CAYSLD010000046.1:0-13563 GCA_964431795.1 uncultured Bacteroides sp. | reverse complement strand
CTAAAGGCGAAGAAGTTAAAGGTAAAACTATCGCTATTTCTGGTTTCGGTAATGTTGCTTGGGGCGCTGCTCTCAAAGCTACCGAACTCGGCGGTAAAGTTGTTACTCTCTCAGGCCCCGATGGCTACATCTACGATCCCGAAGGCCTAAATGCAGAAAAAATCGACTATATGCTCGAACTTCGCGCTTCTGGTAACGACATCGTTGCTCCTTACGCTGACAAATTCCCCGGCGCTACATTCTATGCAGGCAAGAAACCTTGGGAACAAAAAGTTGATATCGCTCTTCCTTGCGCTACCCAAAACGAGGTTAGCGGCGAAGACGCTAAGCAACTCGTTGCTAACGGCGTGAAACTCGTTGCCGAAGTTTCTAACATGGGTTGCACTCCCGAAGCTATCGATACATTCCTTGCTGCTCGCATCACTTACGCTCCCGGTAAAGCTGTTAACGCCGGTGGTGTTGCAACTTCCGGCCTCGAAATGAGCCAAAACGCTGAACACTTGCAATGGTCAGCTGCTGAAGTTGATGCTCGCTTGCACGAAATCATGGCTAACATCCACGAACAATGTGTGGCTCACGGCACAGAGCCCGACGGCTATGTTAACTACATGAAAGGCGCTAACATCGCCGGCTTCATGAAAGTGGCTGACGCTATGATGGGCCAAGGTGTGTACTAATTCCGATTAATCCACCACTATTTTCCTCATACACAGAAAAAATGCAGCTTGCGCGTGAGCGTTTGCTGCATTTTTTTTGCCCTTGCAAGAATTTTCATGTTAAAAATTGTGAAATCGCTTGCTATTAAAAAAAATGTAACTAATTTAGCAGTGCTTTAAGACAACTTCGCCTTAATCGACATATAATTCACTTTTTGTTGTGCTAACTTCGACACAACATCGTATTAAAACTTATGACTTCACTTAAATCGACATCTCTCGAATTTTCATGTTATGTGACGGAACATCCAACCGGATGCTCCCATATCTTGCTATATATACTCCCTAATCACAAATAGCCCTTTAAATGGTAATAATTTAGATATATTAAACTCATGTAGGTTACGGAATTTAACCTATGTAAGGAAACGGAAGCTCGTGAGGGTATCCGTTTTTTTATGCTCTGTGCTATTGTGCACATTAAACTTATAATGTATCTTTGCATATTATTTCACGCACTCATTTTACTATGTCTATGAATAAAAAATCATTAAAATATTTCGCTATCGCCATTATCTCAGCTCTCTCGTTGGCTAGCTGCTCTTCGTTGCAGTCTGCTTCGTCGTCTACAACCGGCAAAAAGCAAACCACATCGTCATCAACCGGTGCCGCATCGTCTCATTCAACAGCAGCATCAACAGCAGCTGAAAATCTTGCCGGC
This sequence comes from uncultured Bacteroides sp., assembly GCA_964431795.1. Taxonomy (GTDB): domain Bacteria; phylum Bacteroidota; class Bacteroidia; order Bacteroidales; family Muribaculaceae; genus CAG-873. Next base: position 12,186 of record CAYSLD010000046.1, on the reverse strand, counting down.
GAATGGTATATCACTGCTGCCGGTTCGGTCTCTATCAGCGAAGACGAAGATATGCCTTACCTCACTTTTTCTGCTGCCGACGGTCTTTTCTACGGCTCGAATGGCTGCAACGTGATTAATGGTAGCTATTCTGTCTCTGGCTCTACCGTTAAATTCAGCAATGTGCTCACCACACAAAAATATTGCCCGGATGTTACTTACGACGCTCTCATCACCACTTTCTTGCAAGATGGCAAGAGCGCAAACATCGCGTATAAAACTTCCGGCAACCAAACAATACTCACCCTCACCGACACCGAAAGCCACTCAACACTCACACTTTGCCGCCACAACATGCAGTTTCTTAACGGCCAATGGCAAGTGACTGACATAAACGGTAAGGGCGTGAACGACGAAGAAGCTAACATATTTTTTGACGTTAACGAACTGAAAATACACGGCAACACCGGTTGCAACTTCTTTAACGGCTCTATCCTTATCGACCCCGCTGTCTCTAACTCTATTAACTTCTCGGGCATGCAAGTCACTCGTATGTCTTGCCCTAAACTCGACCAAGAACGTTTGATGCTCGTTGCCCTCGAAGAAACAGCAACCGCCGTTAAAAACAGCGATGGCACAATTTCACTCCGCAATAGCGCCGGCAAAACTGTGCTCAAACTCAAAAAAGTTGAAATAGCAAACGACTAACGTTGCACTCTCTTCACTTCGCCAATCATGAAAAATCAATCATTTCGCACTTTCGGCCTTATTGGTCATCCTCTCGGACACTCTTTCTCGCAACGTTTCTTCACTGAAAAGTTCGCTAACGAAGGTATTGATGCTCAATACTTGAACTTTGATATTGACAGCATCGATAAACTTCGTGACGTGCTCGCTGACAACCCATCATTAGTGGGCTTGAACGTTACAATCCCATACAAGCAAGTGGTTATGCCTTTGTTGCATGAAATTGATGCCGATGCCGCTGCCATTGGCGCTGTCAACGTGATTAAAATATCGCACACTGACAGCGGCGAGTTGCACCTAAAAGGTTATAACTCGGATATTATCGGATTTACCGACTCGCTACGCCGCGTGATAGGCAATCGTAAAGTTTCTCGCGCTCTCGTGCTTGGCACCGGTGGCGCATCGCGTGCTATCGTTGCCGGACTGCACAAAATGGGCATCGAAACACAATTGGTGTCGCGCACACCCGGTGACGGCGTAATCACCTATGCAGACCTTACTGAGACCGTGATGCAAGCCCATCAAGTTGTGGTGAACACCACACCGCTCGGCACATTCCCAAATGTGGATGCTGCAGCCGACATACCTTATCATTTGCTCACACCAAACCATGTTTGCTTTGACTTGGTCTACAACCCCAACGTCACAAAATTCATGGCTCTTAGTGCCGAGCACGGCGCTACAGTGTCGAACGGCTTGGAGATGTTGCACGGACAAGCTATTGCCGCCTGGAAAATTTGGAATATCTAAAGTATTACAATCAACATAACTAACTCAATAAATCAATTATTATTTATTATGGCAAATTCATCAACAAACGCTGCTGCGCCCTCGCTCGTGAGCAAGATTGTGTATGTGGCATGCATTGCATTGATTTTGTTGCCGCTCGGATATAACGATGACGGCGGACATTTTAAGTATTACATATCTGCGCCAATCGCTTTGTTGGCCGGATTGATTTTTGCGTTTACCCTTAAAAATCCCTATCCGAAATTTAACAAAAAGACATCGAAGTATCTGTTGCAAGTCGCTGTTGTGTGCCTCGGTTTCACTATGAACTTGCACGAGTCGCTCAAGTCGGGTAGTGAGGGTATGTCATTCACTATTGTTTCTGTTATTGGTGTGATGGTGCTTGGCTCGCTATTTGGCTATTACATGCACATCAACCGCAAAACATCTTATCTCATCTCATCGGGCACTGCTATTTGTGGCGGTAGCGCTATTGCTGCTGTCGGCCCCGTGATTAAAGCTAACGAAAATGAGATGGCCGTATCGCTTGGCGTGGTGTTCATCCTCAATGCCATTGCTCTGTTTATATTTCCGCCGATTGGCCACCTGTTGGGCATGAGCGAAACACAGTTTGGCACTTGGGCTGCTATTGCCATTCACGACACATCGTCTGTTGTTGGTGCCGGTGAGGTTTACGGCCCTGTAGCGCTTCAAACTGCAACACTCATCAAACTCACTCGTGCACTCTGGATTATTCCCTTGGCATTGGTGACTATGTTCTTGTTCCGTGACAAATCAGGCGGCTCAAGCAAAGTCTCAATCCCTTGGTTTATCTTTGTGTTTATCCTTGCAATGGTGATTAACACATATATGCCGCTCCCCGAGGTTGCCACTAATGCGTTGGTATGGGTAGCCAAACGTGGCATGGTTGTCACTCTATTCCTTATTGGTGCGAGTCTATCGCTCAAAACCATTAAAGAGGTTGGCGTGAAAGCTTTGCTGTTGGCTGTATCGCTGTGGGTGGTTATCGGTGTTTCAAGCTTATGCGTAGTGCGTGCCACCATTGAGTAATCACTGATTAGCTCGGAGTTATGAAACCTCCATTGTCATACGTTCCCGCACTGCCGGTTGTTATCGGCCTCAGTGCGGGAATTTTGTTTGCCGTTAATTGCACCACGTTGGCTTGGATTGTGGCTGTTGTGACCGTTGTTGCAGCTATTGTGCTGTGGCTGACTGCGCGCAGCTGGTGTGGGGCATTGTGCTTCTTTGTGGCTGCCGGAATTGCCGTCACGATGTTGCGCTTGCCTCAGCCGTTCCCTGATGCTTTTGACGGCTGCAAATGCACATTGGTTGGCAAAATTGCGCGCGCCACTGAAACTCAAGAGACAATGCGCTATGTGGTGCGTGTTAGCAAGTGCGACAATGTGAAGTGTGACTTTTGCACCGCGGTCACTGTATATTCTGTTGGCAAACAGTTTGCCGTTGGCGATGTGATATCAATACATGGCAAATTGTATGATAATAAGCAATATCTTGATGTGCCTGACCAAGTTGACTATTCGCGCTATTCATTTATTGATGGTGTGGTTGCGCGCATGGGAGTGCATCCGGGCGATATCTCGTTGATAAAGTCTGACCCGTCTTTTTGGCAACGGCTCTATAATAGCGGCTCGAAATGGTTGGGCAACTATATAGTCCTTTCCGGATTTGATAGCAAAACCTCTGCGTTTTTGCTTGCCACTATTGCCGGTGACGACTTGTACCTGTCGGAGCAACTTAGTCAGGATTTTCGCGCAATCGGACTGGCACATGTGTTGGCATTGAGCGGTCTGCACGTGGGCATAATTGTGGCATTGGTGTCAGCTTTGCTTTTTGCCTTGCGCTGTTTGCCCGCGGGCCGCTACATATATTATCTTTCTGTTGCCGCTGCTGTGCTGTGTTATGCTTGCATCACCGGAATGACTCCATCGGTGGCTCGTGCCGCAGTGATGGTATTGGTGTTTATCGGCACAAAGTTGGTGCAGCGCAGTCAGTCGCCCTACAATAGTGTTTGTGTGGCTGTGTCGGTATGGCTGATTATCAATCCGTTTTGGCTGTGGTCACCCGGATTGCAGCTTTCTGTCGCTGCAGTTTTAGCTATTGTTTGGCTTGGCAATTTGCTCAATCCGTTTGACCATTCTCAGCCAAATAAACGTTTTGTTGTTGCGCTGTTTGTTATCCCCATATCGGCAATAGTTGGAACGTCAATGATTACGCTTTGCTATTTCCATACTTTCCCGGTATGGTTTTTACCGGCAAACATTGTTGCATCGATCTTCACACCTATAATTATTGGTGGCGGTGCGATAGCAACTGCTCTAACTTCTGTTGGTATATCGCCGGGATACCTGCCTGATGCTATCAATCTGCTCTATGATTGGTTGGAACGATGTGTTGTTTGGTTTGCCGGGCTCCCCGGTGGTCAGCTCACCGGCATCTATCCAAGCTCGTGGCAGATTTCACTGTATATATTGTGCTTGGCTGTGCTGGTCTATGCCATATATCGCCGTCGAATTGCATATTATTGCATCTTTGCGATGCTCGCAGTGCTCCTTGTCACGTCATTTGCCTTTAAATCTGATAGTCGCGGCAGTGAAATGTATGTGCCGCGTATATCAGCTTCAACTGATATCCTCATTCGTCATGATGACCGAGCGCTACTTGTTACTAACGGCGACTCGCTTGCCCTCAGCCGTGCTACGGCTCTCTATTCCGATTTCCTTGGCAAGCGCGGTTGCAGCAAACTGGAGTTGGCGCCCGACACTTTTGACATTGGCCCATTTGCGCGCAACGGTAATTACGTCTACTTTGACAGTAAAGTGATGAAGATTATAACGTCAGACCGTGATGTTGTTGCACCCACCTCGTCAATTGACTATGCTTTGGTGGGCGGCGGCTTTAAGGGCGACATCCTCACTCTCGCTCGCACTGTCAATGCCGACACAATAATTCTTGCCAATAGCATCAATGCCACACGCCGCCGTCGCTATGCCGCGGAGCTTTCAGCTGCATCTGTTGCCCATATTTCAAACCAACCTTTCTCCTTTTCGCACAAATAATGCTAATGTAAATTTGTGATATTCAATATATTTTGTATATTTGTGCAAAAATTCAAGTAGCACTTGAAAATTTACACTTTTGAAAAACAAAAATGTAAGGGATTTGTGATTAAAATGAAATTTTTAACACAAAAAATATGGATATTGCAATAAAAATGTATTACCTTTGCGATGTCTAATATAGCCTTTATATGAAAACTTCTACACAAATGACCTTATCTGCCGCTATGATCGCGCTCAGCATATCTGCTGTAGCTCAAAACTTAAGCCCATTAGCGGCCACTAAACTTGAATCGTTTGATAAAGGAAATACTATAGCTCTGAAAAGCACTAAACTTCCTTTTGAAAAACAAGTTCCTGATGTTGTGTCGTCAGATGTAGCAAAAAGTCCGGCTCGACGTTCTGATGATGCAAAACCTTCGTATGCCCCAAGAATAGATACTTCTGAAGAGTGGGGCGACTGGTCTTCGTTGGGCACCGGTACATACTCCCGTGGTAATAAAAAGTTCCTTTACTCCGGGTCTGATTATTCGTTCCCTGTGTCTTTGGAAATCCGCACCAGCACTGTTTCCGGTCATGAAAATTTGCACCAAATAAAGGTTGATGGCGCTTTTGGTGATAACGACCTCATATTTTGGTGGGATAGCAGTGAGCAGCTCACTCAGCATGACCTCACCGCCGAAGATATTGCCGACACTTACACTATTTCAGGCTACTCTACGCAGTATAAGTCTATCTCCGTAGATAATGCGGTTTATACGCCAGCTCAAGGTACGTTCAGATTTCGCGTGTGCTATTCTAAAAATGAGGTTGGCGAAGAAACTGATGGACTTACCTTCAATGAAACAATAGTTTTAGACAATGCGCAAACCTACAATTTCGATATTCTTGCCACTAAGTCGGTATATGCCAATAATGAAAACCAAGCGCATTTCTCGGTTTCCGCTTCTGATAATCTGAAAACTATACGTTATTATGTGGTGCCGGAGATTGATATCGCTTTTGATGATGTTGTCAGAACGCTTGATGAACAAGAGTTTATAAAGCTCGATTATAAAACCGTTGATATTTCTAACGCTACGGTTGATGTCGATATCATCGGCTATCAGCGCAATTTCGTCTATTTCCAAGTGCTGAATAGTGATGGAGTGCCCGTTTACTACCTCTCTGAAGAAGTTGTCAGCACTCAAGATGATAGCTTGAATTGGACCTCAATTGGCTACGGCACACTCTCTGACCAAGACTTACTTGAATATTATGTTGAAGATGCTACCGAACCGTATGAGTGGAAAGTGGAGCTGCAGCAATGCGCTTCTGACGAGTCGCTCTATCGTTTGGTAAATCCTTATACGAATGAGAATAGTCCGTTCCGCAACATAGATTTCAACGCAGATTATTTGGACTCATATACCTCATATTGCGATCTCTCTCAAAACTATTACATTTATTTCCGCGTTGGCAACAACAATAACCCCACAAAGGGCACTGTTGTTTATTCGTATGTGTTCCCCAGCGGATTGTATTTTAAAGACGTTGAGACCGGTGCATTGTCGTATCTGTATGCCCAAAAATTCACCAATTGCAGCGAAGATCACAAAGTCGCTTCGTCTTATTCATCGTTTGAATTCCCGTCTTTCGTTGATTTCTCGTTCACTCTCAAAAGTGCCGGAAACAATGTTGTTGATATAGTGCCGGCCTCACAGGGCATCACTCTGAAATATGAGATCTTCAACTTATCGGATGAAGAGATTATTTCGCTCAAATCTGTTCCTTCCGATTTGAGTGTTGACTTAAATAGTGAGTCGCTCAATAAAGATGAAGAGTACAGGCTTGTCGTGAAAAGCTACAACTTAAATGGTGACGAGCGCACGTCAAAAGAATTTTACTTCAATTTAGGCATGTCTGATTGGGAGTATGTCGGCTCGGGAACATATACCTACACCGCATACTACGACACCACTTGCCAACACGATATTTATCGCCGTCACAGCTTGTCGAATGAAAATCATGAGCAGTATAAAATCGAGCTTTGGATGTTCAAATCGAACACAAACTTCATTATAGATGTGCCCGACATAACGGCTGTTGATGATGAGGGTAGGGTGCCAATCAGTGTTCCTATCGCAAACACTAAAATCATAAATTCTGACTACGGAGAGATTCGAGCCGCTGACGCATACACCTATTCCGGCCTCGAAAACCTGAGCGATATGAGTTATTACGAACCTGATTTGGGCGAATTCCACATGTACAACGTATACTTCGTTGACAATGGCTATTTTGATGTGTCGTATGAACTCTTTAAACTTGTGGGCTTCCCCAACTTGACAGTACAAGATGGTGGCCAAACTCGCTCTGACGGCGGTTATTATCAGTCATTCTATGTTGATATGGCTAATGTTGCGTATGTCACATACGGCGTGTATGACGCTCTCGATTATAACAGTGAAGAGGCCATTGACGCTCTCAAAACAGATGCTAATGCCAAACTTCTCACCATGCCAACAACTCTGCATTTCGACCAATTGGGCGAGTACATACTTGCTGTTGCAGCTTATAACGACTCGGGTGAAGTGGTGAAAACAGCTACCGGCTCATTCTACAATATCAACTTCCTCAATATGGACGATTGGACTTACATTGGCCAAGGCTTCATTTATGATGGTTGGATTTTGCCGGGATACACTTCTGAAAGTAATCAAGATTATGGTTGGTATGTTGATGCATATAGCAATAAGCAAAATCCCTACATCATAGGCTTGCTCAATCCCTATATTGACAGCCGTTGCACACTCACCGACTTAAATATTAACCATGTCGTTGAGAGCATGATGGCTATTGACCTTTCTGATACTGATTTTATTATTATCAGTCAACAATATTCCGGCTTTAAAGCTGATGGATATGGCGACATAAGTATCGGTAACTATGAAGGTGGCTTCAGCGAATACTATACGGATAAAGACTATATTAGAGAAATAATGAAAGCCAAAAATTTGAAAGCTACAACCTACGATGCTGAGCAAGGTTTGATTACAATACCTCAGTGCATTATCGGATACACTGGTAGCGATTTTGGCTACACTTGGGCTAATCCTCAAACCGGATATATTTTCCTTCCCGACGGCTATGTGCTCGATGTGCAAAGCATCACCGCCGACGATGGCGACAGCGATGCTCCTGTTGAATACTTCAACCTGCAAGGTGTGCGCATCTCAAATCCTGAGCACGGCCTTTATATCTGCCGTAAGGGATCAAGCGTTACAAAAGTTATAAGATAAGGCTATAAGTTCATCCAAAAATGCTAAGAAGGGCACCCCGATTGTGGGATGCCCTTCTGTTTTGTGTATGTAGTGTTGTGTTTAGATCGACTCAAATGCTTTTGCCCTACGATAGATTACCATTGTGAGCACGAACGATAGACCGGAGCATACGATAAGTGTGCACGCCGTTGTGATATGTATGGTGCCGAGACCTACTATCGGCGATACTATGCCACCGAAAATAAAGCCTATTGCTCCAACAATGGCTGCAGCTGCACCGGTGTATTTGCGCCCTTGGTCCATCGCCATTGATGTTGTGGTGGTGAACACCATGCCCAAGCACAACAGCAAGCAAACTGTTGATGCCTCATACGCAAAAAATGTGTCGAGCATTAGCGCTCCGCAAAGTTGCACGACAGCAAAGATGGTCATGCCGGCGGCGCCTATTGTCATTGCCTTGTCAAGCGATTTAAATCGCAAGGCCAAACCTGAGCCTAAACCAATCATCACTGAGTTGATGCCGAATATCACGGCAAACCATAATTCGTTATATTGGAAATGATTTTGTATGATGAACGGTGCTGACGAGATATACGCAAATAGCGAGCCTCCGGCAAATCCATAGGCCAACACAAGCATCACAAAGCGTTTTATTGAGCACACTTTCGGATAGTCTGTGAATGTAGAAATCAGTGAACCGTTATAACGCTTCTCTTTTGGTAGCGTCTCCTTGAATATCAGCGACATAACAAAGAGCACCACGCCAAGTGCTGTCAACACCATGAATATTCCTTGCCAGCCCATCGACTTTGCCAGCAAACCGCCAATCACCGGCGCTGTGGCCGGAGCAATGCCGTTGATAGCACCAACTATTGCCATCATCTTTGCCAATTCGCGTCCTGAATAGCAGTCAGTGACAATTGAGCGTGCCAATACTATGCCGCCCGCTCCGCCTATGCCTTGCAGCAAACGGCAAGCAAGGAAAAATGTAATATCTGTTGTAAATACGCTGGCAATTGCTGAAACAATAAATAGCATCATTGAGGCTAACAATATGGGGCGACGTCCCCATTTTTGACTCATCTGCCCAAAAAATACCTGTCCGACTGCCAAGCCTATCATGCCCATTGTGAGCGATAATTGCACCAATGTTTCGGTGGTGTGAAAGTCATGTACCATTGCCGGTAGCGTGGGCAAGTACATATCGGTCAAAAACGGCCCGAATGCCGACAACAATCCCAAAAATATCAATAGAAAGTAGAAATAGCGCGGTGTGTAGCCACCATAAAAGTCGTTTGTCTTGTTACTCATTAATTAATTATTAGTTAATTGTTCGTTAACCGCTCTTTGCGGCATGTTTTGTTAGTGGGCAAGATGGGCTGTGCCCGCAGTATATGTGTGTTATATCTTTAGTTTAGCCAATCGTTTGCGCAAACCCGGCACTTGCTCTTTGCGGTTTATCGACACCGGATTTACTTGGTTCACAATGTGTATGAACGATAGCAAATCGTTGAGGCGCTCGTCGGTCATGCACAAGTTGTGCAATCGTCGCAGTGACCTATCTTTCACTTTCTCGCCTTGTGCACCCCAGCTATACGCTGCCGCTTGGTTGCGTATCAAAAAAGTTACCTCTTTTTTGAATCGTGACAAATACTTAAACCTGAGCAGTATATTGTCGGCTTTGCGCGCACATGCTACAGCTACATCTCCGGGGGTCATTGACTTGTCTTTGCTCTTTGATATGTCGAGATACCCTACGGCGTGCAGCAGCGCTGCATATCGCAATTGCAAGTTGCCGTCAACCGATGCTAATGTTATCGCATTTATTGTGCGAGTCCATATTGTGTCGCGCGGCGAACTGATTTTGCGCCGATATGTGAACTCCAGTTCCGGCACTACATATCGCATTGCTCCGGTTGAACGTAATAGCTCAAGCGCCCTCCGCGGTGACTTGCTCATCAGCATCTTTTCAAGCTCGGCGCGTATACGCTCTACTTTTATCAACTTCAGCCCGGCCATGTTGCGACGCATTGCCTCGCTCAAATCGGGTGAGAGCTTCCATCCCAGGGCACACGCCATGCGTATGCCGCGGAGTATGCGCACCGGATCGTCATAAAAAGTCATATCGGCATCCATTGGTGTGCGCAATGTCTGTGAGTGTATATCGTCAAGTGCATTGCCGGTGATGTCGAGATATTCGCCGGTGGTGATATTGTAGTACAGTGAGTTGATGGTGAAGTCGCGGCGCAGACAATCGTCTTCAACCGAGCCAAATACTGCTCCGGGATTGTCGGCATTTTCTGCCGTGTATTTGCCGCGGCGCGTTTGCACCACTTCTATTTCGTATTGCGGAAAGCGCTTCAGTCTGAACATCGCTGTGCCGTAGCGCTCAAATGTAGTGGGAATGCCCACTATTAGCCGTCGCTTGTGCAGCATTTTAGCAAAACGTATGCCCCCGTTTTCGAGGTCTATGGCAAGGTCTATGTCGTTGATTTCTCGCTGCATAACCTCGTCACGACAGCAACCGCCGACAGCGTAAACATGCCCTTGCCAAGGCGTGTCGGCTATCAGCGAGCACAGATACTCGCAAATAATATGATAAGTCTCGGTTGTCATAGGGATTTTGTTTCGCTCTGCAAAATTACGAACTTTTTCGCAAACTACCACACCTCACGGATATTATTGTAAATTATATTGGTGTCTGTTTGCAGGTTAGCCGAAAAATTTGTACCTTTGCGTGATATTTTGTTTGATTGCCGCATTCGTAGGCGGCAATTTCTTGAAAAACAATAGAATAACAATGATTAAAATTACTTTTCCAGACCAATCTGTTAAGGAATTCGAGAGCGGTGTAACACCCCTCGAAATCGCTCAGAGCATTAGCTCTCGTCTTGCTCAAGACGTCCTTGCCGCTTCTGTTAATGACCAGGAGTGGGACTTATCTCGTGCCATTACCGAAGATGCTTCTATCAAACTTTTCAAATGGGATGACCCCGAAGGCAAACATGCTTTCTGGCACTCTTCTGCCCACCTTCTCGCTGAAGCCCTCCAAGAGCTTTATCCCGGCGTGAAATTCGGTATCGGCCCTGCCATCGAAAACGGTTTCTACTACGACATCGACCCCGGTGAAAACAAACTCACTGCCGATGATTTTGCGACTATCGAGAAAAAAATGCTCGAACTCGCTCAACGCAAAGAAGACATCCGTCGCGCCGACATCTCTAAAGCTGACGCTTTGAAACTCTTCGGCGACCGCAACGAAACATATAAATGTGAGCTTATCAGCGAGCTCGAAGACGGCCACATCACTACCTACACACAAGGTAACTTCACTGACCTCTGCCGCGGCCCGCACATCCCCAACACAGCTCCCATTAAAGCCGTTAAAATCACTTCACTTGCCGGTGCATACTGGCGCGGTGATGAAAAACGCAACCAACTTGTGCGCGTTTACGGCATCACTTTCCCAAAAAAGAAGATGCTCGACGAGTATCTCGTGCTCCTCGAAGAAGCCAAGAAACGCGACCACCGCAAACTTGGTAAAGAAATGGAATTGTTCGCCTTCTCATCAAAAGTTGGTGCCGGCCTTCCCTTGTGGTTGCCAAAAGGTGCTGCACTCCGCGACCGCCTCGAACAATTCTTGCGTAAAATCCAAAAACAATACGGTTACCTCCAAGTTATCACTCCGCACATCGGTAACAAACAACTTTACGTAACCTCAGGTCACTACGCAAAATATGGTAAAGACTCTTTCCAACCCATTCACACCCCCGAAGAAGGCGAAGAGTACTTGCTCAAACCAATGAACTGCCCTCACCACTGCGAAATTTTCCGCGCCCTTCCCCGCAGCTACCGCGAACTTCCCTTGCGCCTCGCTGAGTTTGGCACTGTCTACCGCTACGAACAATCAGGTGAGCTTCACGGTTTGACTCGTGTGCGCGGATTTACTCAAGACGATGCACACATCTATTGCGCTCCCGACCAAATCAAAGAAGAGTTCCTCAAAGTTATGGATATCATCTTATTCATCTTTAAGGCTCTCAAATTTGATAACTACGAGGCTCAAATTTCACTTCGCGACCCCAAACACAAAGAAAAATATATTGGTAGCGACGAAAATTGGCACCTCGCTGAGCAAGCTATCATCGAAGCTTGCGCTGAAAAAGGCTTGAAAGCTCGCACCGAACTCGGTGAGGCTGCTTTCTATGGCCCCAAACTTGACTTCATGGTCAAAGACGCCATTGGTCGTCGTTGGCAATTAGGTACTATACAAGTTGACTACAACCTCCCCGAGCGTTTCGAACTCGAATATACAGGTGCTGACAACAAAAAACACCGTCCGGTGATGATACACCGCGCTCCCTTCGGCT
>CAYSLD010000045.1:0-13730 GCA_964431795.1 uncultured Bacteroides sp. | reverse complement strand
GTTTGGGGGCGGCCGGCGTTGATGAGGTCGGGATAGTGGGCGTCGCTGTTGACGACGATGGGCACGCGTGCGCGGAGCAGCTGCGGTATGTAGCGCTCGTTGGGGAATATGCGGTGGTGCTGCGCCAGGGCTTTGGTGTTGATTTCGATGGTTACGCCCGAGCGGATGATTTCGGCGATGAGGGCTTGCACACATTCCTCGTACCAGGGTTGTTGCTCCACGCCGGCGCAATGGTACGATGCGTTTTGGCCGATTTTGTCGAAGTGGCCGAGCAGGTCAAAGCCGCCGGTGCGCACCATGGCAATTGACTGTGCGTAGAAAGTTTCGATGACGTAGCGCAGGTCGTTGTTGAAATTTTCGGTCATCTTGCGGGCGAAATTTTCGTAGCGGCCGTCGATGTCGACGTATTCGCCGGTTTGGCTGGGGATGAAGTGCACCGAGCCAATGCGATAGTCGAGGGGCAGCTGCTGGAAATAGTCGATTGCGGGGCCCCAATCGTCGCCAAGGTAGTCAATCTCCATTGAGGCGTAGAAGCGTGTGGGGCCGTAGTTGTGCTTTATATAGTTTACCTCGTCGAGGTATTCGGGCACGCGGTCACGGTCCATGTTGCACGAAGATGGCAGGGGTATGGGACTGTGAGGGCTGAAGCCGTAGTGCGCGAAACCGGCATCTACGGCAGCCTGTGCGAAGTCGCGCATGGTTGCGCGACCGTCGCAAAACTGCGTGTGAGAGTGTAGATTATAGAGAGATTCGTTGTGTAGTAGTGCTTGAAAGTTAAGCATTGTTTGTGGGATTTTGTAGTGATAAGCGAGGTTTGGCTCGTAGGAAGAGCGCGAGTAACAACGCAGCCACAGCACATCCGGCACCTACGGCAATGCCCCAATCGAGGCCGAAGCCCTCGGGACGGCGCGCGAAGAGCACGTAGCTCACCGACACAACGGTCATGAACATTGCGGGGATGAGAGTGATGATGTAAACTTTGTGGTGGCGTGCGAGGTAGACCGTAGCCGCCCAGAGGGTGAACACGGCGAGAGTTTGGTTGCACCAGGCGAAGTAGCGCCAAAGCACATTAAAGTCGATGAGCATCACCACAAAGGTGAGCGCAAAGATGGGCAGAGAGAGCAAAAGTCGTTTTGCCAAAGTTTTTTGGCCGAAGTGGAGGAAGTCGGCAGCGATGAGGCGAGCCGAGCGGAGGGCAGTGTCGCCGGTGGTGATTGGGGCAGCAACTACGCCGAGGATGGCGAGAATGCCGCCGGCAGCACCGAGCCAGTTCATAGATATATCTTTCACGACGTCGCCGGCGCTATTGCCGTGCTCGGCCATGTATGCGAAGAGGTTGTCGTAGCTGCCCATGAAGGCGATTGTTGCTGCGGCCCAGATGAGGGCAACGAGGCCTTCGGCAACCATGGCGCCGTAGAACACGGGGCGGGCCAAGCGCTCATTTTTGAGGCAGCGGGCCATCATTGGCGACTGTGTGGCATGAAAGCCGGAGATGGCGCCACAGGCTATAGACACGAACATCATGGGGAATACCGGATGCGACGTGTCGGCATAGCGCGAGGCGAGGCCATCGGTGAGGCCGTCGGGGATGGTGATGCCGCTAAAGAGCATGTATCCCAGCAAGCCGGCAGCCATAAACAACAGGGCAGCGCCAAACACGGGGTATATGTTGCCGATGAGTTTGTCGATGGGCAGCAGAGTGGCGAGCATGTAGTAGGCAAAGATGGCGATTATCCAGAACGTTTTGTCAAGATAGTCGGGAGTCATGCCGGCGAGCAAGCCGGAGGGGGTGATGACAAAGACGGCGCCAACGAGTATCATCAGCACGAGTGAGAATACGCGCATGGTTTGTTTGATGCCGCCGCCAAGTTGCGAGCCTACCACTTCGGGCAGAGATTGGCCACCGGCACGCAGCGACATCATGGCCGAGATGAAGTCGTGGACAGCGCCGGCAAAGATAGTGCCGAAGACTATCCACAAGAAAGCTGCGGGGCCGAACATGATGCCCATGATGGCGCCGAAAATCGGGCCAAGGCCGGCGATGTTAAGAAACTGGATGAGGAAGACCTTCCACGTGGGCATGGGCACGTAGTCTATGCCATCGGTCATGGTCATTGCGGGCGTGGGACGTGAGCCGTCGACGCCGAAAATCTTTTCAACAATTAAGCCGTAGATGAAGTATCCACCAATCAGTACGGCAAGTGCTATAAGAAACGTAGTCATATACTTGATTTAAGGGATATGATTGGAAATGTGAGTTATATAGTTAATTGCGTTAGTGTGAATTAAGTTAGCGTTGCAATTCGAGCTTTATTATTGCGTTGCGGCGCGAGAGCAGAGCGTTGCGCGCGGTGTCGAGATCTTTCTCGGCCGAAGCGATGCGGTCGGCAAGGGTGAGATTGCCCTCGGCATATTGGCGGCGCATGGCACGCAGGCGCTCATCTTTGGTGTTGAACGCGCTGAGGTCGCTGAGGTAGGTGCTCATCATGTTGCGCGCCTCGCTGTTGCGGAAGTCGCTGAGCGAGTGGTAGACCTTGCCGTTGCCGAGTGAGAGAGCGAATGGCACATCGTCAGCGTCGGCGGCTGAAGCGTTGCCAAGGTTATCGAGCACGGCAAGTTTTGCCTGTGCGTCGAAGCCCTCGGGCTGTGTGGCGGCGACAGAGCTGATGAAGGCGCGGTCGGTGATGTCGGCGCGGTCGGGGTCGTAGTTTTGGCGAGTGTCGTTGGGGATGAACACGAAGATGGTGAGTTTGCCATCCTCGGCATTGCGGTCGGTGGCCCACCAGCCGAGGCCGGTAGTCTCGTCGATAGCCATCATATAGTCGTTGCCGGGCGAGTTGTAGGGCATACCCACGTTTGTGGGCTCGTAAAAGCCGCCCTCGTCATTGCGGCGAGTCATGTAAATGTCGTAACCGCCAAGCGAGCCTTCGACGTCGGCGTTCGAGGCGAAGTAGAGCGTCATGCCATCGGCAAGCATAAAGGGATAGGCCACGTCGCCTGAGCCCACAGAGAGCTCGGTGTCGGTGGCATCTTCGCGCGAGCCGTCATCGAGAATTCCGGCATACATTATGCGCAAGCGGTTTGTGCCTGAGTTGTGTTCGGTGTAAAACTCTTCGCGGCCGGATGCGGGTTTGAAGGTTGTGCACTCGGCATCGCCGCCGATAGTTCCGGCATCAGCAGAGAGACGGTAGTATTTGAAGAAGTCGGTGGCATCGACGGTTAAAGAGTCGACAATCACAATTTGCTCCACGCGTTCGAGCATGTTGCGCATTGTGAGAGCACGGTTTTGTATGTTTTTGAGCTCCATGGGAGTCTCAGCGTTTTTGCGTTGTTTTGATAGCTTTGTTTGCCATGTTTCGATAATCTCGTCGGCGCGGTCAACGTCGTAGAGCATCAAGGCCTCCTCGGCATCGTAGCGCAGCTGAGTGAAATCCTCGGGCTTTGCTGCAGCGGCTTTGGCTTTAGGCTTTGCGGCAAAGGCAGAGGTAGCTGAAACAGAGAGAGCGAGCAAGATATAAGCTAGATTTTTCATTGCCGGTATCTTTATTGGATGTTGATTAGTTTATGTGTTTGCAACGACAATCGCCATTGCGGATGAGCTATGATGTATTGCACCACCTCGGCGGTGTTTTTGCCTGAGCATGGCTGCAAGAAGTTGTGGGCGGCGGCAAAGTGTGTGCGCAACGGCTCAACGTCTTGACCTTGGTAGACAACTTTGAGTTCGTCGACATGGCCAATGCCCCACGGCTCGGTTTTTGGCGAGCAGGTCACCCAATCCACGCCGTCGCAAACGGGATTGCTGCCGTTGGTTTCGATTTGCACGAAAAATCCGGCAGCTTTGAGTGCCGACACAAGCGTGGTGTCGAGCTGCAGGGTTGGCTCGCCGCCGGTGATGACTATGTGTCGGGGGGTGTAAGCCGACACAGCGGTGACGATTTGTGCAGCGGTCATCTCGGAGAAGTTAGCGAAGTCGGTGTCGCAAAAGCTGCAGGCGCGATTGCAGCCGCTGAAGCGCAAAAATACAACTGCAGTGCCGGTATGGAAACCTTCGCCCTGCAGTGAACAAAATATTTCGTTAATGCGATAAGTTTTATCAGTCGAGCTCATAACTAGCGGTGTTACCTTCGCTCTCTTGCACGTCAACGCGCCAGCAGTTGGGCACGTTTTCGCATATCCAGCGAGCTAAATTTTCGGCTGTAGGGTTAAACTCTAAAACTTCATTGAGGTTTGCGTGGTCAAGGCGGCCCATCACCAATTCTTTGATGTGAGTGAAGTCAGTGACCATGCCATTTGCGTTGAGTTCTTTGGCGCGACAATGAACGTTAATAATCCAGTTGTGGCCGTGCAATTGAGTGCATTTGCTCTCGTAGTCAAGGCACAAGCTGTGTGAGGCTGATATTTCTAATCGTTTTGTAACGTAGTACATAAGTTCACTAATTGTGTTAGCTATTTTTGTGTTCGCTAATTTCGGAAGTAACTACAAAATTACTCAAAACCACAGAACTACGCAACAATACAGCAATTTTTTTTGTGCCGTGCGCCAAGAGAGGTAAGATTAGCGCATATACAGGGCTTGTGTAGCAGTCCAGCCTTGCGAAGAATTGCGCACAGAGATAGTGGCCATGCCTTTGAGTGAGCTCACAGATGAGCATACGCACTGCAAAAGATGCGTCATTGAGGTGATGCCGCTGAGCTTGAGGCTGGCGAGAGTTGAGCCTCGTTGTGTGATGGTTGCGAAAACAACATCGTCTGAATGAATGTTTGCCATAACTACTTAGTGTTTTAAAGTTTACATTGCAAAGATAGCCCGGCACATGAGCAACATTCATTCCCACCACTTCCAATTAAAGTTAAATATACAAATTTAGCATTGTATGTGCTTGGAATTATGCACGCAAAACATTATGTTTGCAGTGCATAATAATTTACAAGACATGGAATTTGTAGACAGAACAGACGAAACGGCACGGCTTAACAAAGCATTAGCCGGCGACAAATCGTCATTAGTAGTTATATACGGGCGTCGCCGATTGGGCAAATCGACCTTGATAAAACGAGTGTTGACTGAGCGCGATATATACTTTTTGGCCGACAAATCAGAGAGTTTGCACCAAATATCACTACTAGCAAAAGTGATTGCGCAGACAATAACCGATTTTGACAAAGTAACGTACCACGATTGGGAGACACTGCTGCGAGCACTCAACTACCGCGCCACGCAAAAATTCACACTGTGCCTGGATGAGTTTCCGTACCTTGTGGCACAGTCGTCAGACTTACCGTCAGTGTTGCAAAAACTGATTGACGAAAAGCAATTGCGATACAACATCGTGGTGTGCGGATCGTCGCAAAACATGATGTATGGCATATTTTTCGACTCGACTTCCCCACTCTACGGTCGTGCCGATGCGATATTGCGTTTGTCGCCAATACGCATACCTTATTTGCAAGAGGCTCTGCAGCTCGAGGCCACAACTGCCATTGAAGAATATGCTGTGTGGGGCGGTGTGCCGCGCTATTGGGAGTTGCGAGAAAATTGTGCATCGCTGCGCGAAGCTCTATGGCAAAATGTGTTGTCGGCAAACGGCACACTCTACGAAGAGCCCATAAAGCTGTTTCAAGACGACGTAAACGATGTGGTGAAGACATCAACAATAATATCATATATCGGTGCCGGAGCAAACCGGCTGTCGGAAATAGCTGCACGCAGCCAAGAGCCGGCAACAAATTTGTCACGACCGCTCAAAAAGTTGGTAGACCTAGGATTTGTGGAGCGAGAAATACCTTTTGGCGCAGAAGAGAGAAATGCTAAAAAAAGCTTATATAAGATTTCCGACCCATTCATGTCGTTTTACTACAAATTTATTGCGCCAAACAAATCATTTATAGAATTGGGCAGAAGCGCCCCGATTGAGAAAGCTCTTGAAGAGCATTTTGACGAATTTGTGGCAATGCATTGGGAGAAAATATGCCGCGATGCTGTCACCGGAAATGAAATAAACGGCACACTATACGGCAAGGCAAGCCGTTGGTGGGGCTCGTTTGTTGACAGCCGGAAGCACGTGGAGCAAGCAGAATTTGATGTAGTGGCTGAGTCATTAGACAAAAAATATCTGCTGGTTGGAGAATGTAAATGGACTAATCCGGAAAACAGCGAGCACTTAACATCAGAGTTGCTGCGCAAGGCACGACTGCTGCCGGCAGCCAAAGGCAAAACCATAGTGCCAATGCTATTTCTGAAAAATACGCCGACCGGCAGCATTGACAATGTAATGCTACCGGCCGATGTGATTAAATTATCGTATTGAGGGGAGTTATTTGATGTTGGCGCGGACGCGGTTGATGAAGGTGTGCATGCGCTCGCTGTCGCGGTGCTCAACTATGTCACTGAGTTCGGCCAACTGCTCTTGTATGAGTTTGAGTTGACGTGGTGAGTGAGGGTTGAACATTATCTCAGTGAGGAGGTAGTCGTCCTCGCTCATGAGGCCGCGTGCAATTGCCATGTGGCGTTTGAACGTTGTGCCGGGAGCATCTTGGTGACGCATCACAGCGCCAAACACGAATGTTGAGGTGAACGGGATGGAGAGCGAGTAAGCGATCGTTTCGTCGTGCTCGGCAAAAGTGTACTCCTCAATGTGCAGGTGCAAGCGCTGGTATATGTCGCGGAAGAACACACGGCCCAAGTGGTCGCCCTCTTTGATGATGATGGCATTTTCGTTTGCCAAGTTGCTGAGCGAGGCAAATGTGGGGCCAAACATGGGGTGAGTAGACACAAATGGATGTGCTGCTTCGGCATAAAATTCGGGCAATCCGGTTTTAACCGAGGCTATATCGCTGAGTATGCAGTTTTCAGGCAAGTAAGGGAGCACGTTCTTAAAGGCCTGGATGGTGTATTTTACGGTAGCAGCATTTATGACCAACTCCGGGGCAAAAGCACGAATTTCTTCAACGTCGGTGAAACGCTGCACGTTGAAAGTGAAGCGCAGACGCTGTGGGTCGGTGTCGATAATTGCTACTTCATGGTCGAACGAGAGAAGGTCGCAGAAGAACGAGCCCATCTTGCCGGCGCCAATGATTAGGATTTTCATCGCAGATAGGATTATTTATGTTCGAGTATAACAAGTTGCTGACGCACAGACTCTTCGTGGATTGCAGAGAGCACAACGCGCATAAAGTCGGGGCTCATACCCATTTCTTCGGCAGCAGCAACGCGCGAGTTCATGATTGAGTCGTAGCGCTGAGTTTGGAGTACGGGCATGGTATGTTCTTTTTTGTATTGGCCTATTTCGCGGCTGATGCGCATACGACGATTGAGCACTTCAAGGAGCTCGTTGTCAATGCGGTCAATTTCTTGGCGGAGCAGTGAGAGATTTTCAGTGCTCTGAGCCTGAACGGGTTTAACAAGAGTGTTAACAATGAGATTGAGCACTTCGGGAGTGACTTGTTGGCTCTTGTCGCTCCATGCGCAATCGGGGTCGCAGTGGCTTTCGATGATAAGGCCATCAAAGCCCATATCGAGAGCTTGTTGAGAGATTGGGGCCACAAGTTCGCGTTTGCCGCCCATGTGACTGGGGTCGCAAATGATAGGGAGATTTGGGTGACGGCGGCGCAATTCGATTGGTATGTGCCACTGAGGCATATTGCGATACATGTGTTTGCCGTAAGCGCTAAATCCGCGGTGAATGGCACCAATGCGGTGTATGCCGGCATTGTAGATGCGCTCAATAGCGCCAATCCAAAGTTCGAGGTCGGGGTTTACGGGGTTTTTGACGAGCACGGGCACGTCAACGGCGCGCTCGGCAAGGGCATCGGCAATTTCTTGCATGGCAAAGGGGTTAGCCGAAGTGCGGGCACCAATCCAAAGGATGTCAACACCGGCATCGAGAGCGGCAAATACATGGGCACGAGTGGCAACCTCAGTCGACACGAGCATACCTGTTTCTTTTTGCACGCGTTGCAGCCAAGCGAGGCCTTCAACGCCTACGCCTTCGAAGCCGCCGGGGTGGGTGCGCGGTTTCCAAATACCGGCGCGGAAAATTTTAATACCTGCCGCAGCAAGGCCGCGTGCTGTGTTAATCACTTGTTCTTCGGTCTCGGCGCTGCAAGGACCGGCAATTACCAACGGTTTGCCATCGGTAACAATTGAATCGAAAATGGGCTGTATATCTTTCATCGTTGTTTAGGTTATTTGTTCAAGTTAGTAATACGTTTAAGGGCCTCGTTGAGTTTGCTGACCGGAGCGCAGAGCGATATGCGTATGTAGCGGTCGCCATTGCTGCCGAATATGAAGCCGGGAGTGAGGAACACGCGGGCTTCGCGGAGCATACGGTCGGCAAGGGCTTCGCTACCGACTTCAGTGTCGGGGATGCGGCCCCAAAGGAACAAACCGCGCTGAGCGGGGTCGAATGAGCAGCCCAGAGCAGTCATGATTTGTTCGGCTACCACGCGACGCTCCTTGTAAGTTTCGTTGAGCTGGGCATACCAGCTGTCGGGGGCGCTGAGAGCTTTCACGGCAGCGAGCATGACGGGTTTGAATTGGCCGGAGTCGATATTGCTCTTCACTTTGAGCACCCAGTTTATGAATTGCGCATTAGAGGCCATCATGCCCATACGCCAACCGGCCATGTTGTGGCTTTTGCTGAGCGAGTTCATTTCAATGGCAATATCTTTTGCGCCGGGCACTTGCAACAAGCTCAGGGGTTTGTCGTTGAGGATGAAGCTATATGGATTGTCGTGAGCGATCACAATGTTGTGACGACGTCCAAAGTCAACAATTTTTTCAAATAGTTGCAGCGAAGCTTGAGCGCCGGTTGGCATGTGGGGATAGTTTATCCACATAAGTTTCACACGGTCGAGGGGCAAACGCTCTAGAGCATCAAAATCGGGTTGCCACCCGGTTTCGGCCTTGAGGTCGTAGTTGATAATCTCAGCACCGACAAGACGGCTCACCGAGGTGTAAGTGGGATAGCCGGGGTTAGGCACCAACACTGCATCGCCGGGGTTGAGGAAGGCCATAGATATGTGCAAGATACCTTCTTTTGAGCCGATAAGGGGCAGTATCTCGTCGGCTGGATTAAGGGCAACGCCGTAGTGTGCGCCATACCAATCGGCGAAAGCTTTGCGCAATTCGGGCAAGCCGATGCCGAGTTGGTAGCTGTGGTTGCCTTCTTTTTGGGCCTCGGTGCAAAGAGTGTTGATAACGTCGGGGGCGGGCATACGGTCAGGGCCGCCGATGCCCAACGACACTATATCTTGTCCTTGAGCATTGAGCGCTGCAACTTCTTTCATTTTGCGTTGCAGGTAGTACTCTTTAACGGTAGCCACGCGGTCAGCCGGCTGTATTTTAGGTAGAGTAGACATGATATATGTTTGTTTTGGTTAAGGTAATATGTTTTCAGTTTGGGGTATAAATTCGATGTATTCGCCAAGCGGGCGGAAATCATTCATGAGTGGGCGCACGGCATCAATAGCTTGGTGGTAGCGCACCACGCTGTCAAAAGTAAGGTCGATGTAGAAACGATATTCCCACTCACGGCCAACAATTGGTGTAGACTGTATTTTCACCAAGTTTATTTCGTAGAAAGAAAATATTGACAGCACTTTCGACAAGGCGCCGTTTGTGTGGGGCAATGTGAAAACTATCGACGACTTGTTGACTTCGGTATCTTTTGGGCCAATTTCGTTAGCCACCAGAGGGTCGGCAAGGATGAGGAAACGTGTTGAATTGCGTTTGTTGGTTTCTATGCCGCGCTCAATGATGTTGAGTTTGTAGAGGTTTGCAGCATATTCGCCACACACGGCAGCATGTCCGGCAATGTTGTTTGCAGCGATATCGCGAGCGGCGCCGGCAGTATCAAATACCTCCACGCGACGCATATTTGGATGGCGATGCAAGAATTGCTCGCATTGCATCAGGGCCATACGGTGCGAATTAACTTCAAAAATATCGTCGGCAGTTTGGCCGGGCAAAGCGCAAAGCACGTGAGATATGCGCATTTTGTGTTCTCCAATGATGCGCATATTGCTGCGGCGCAACAATTCGTGGTTAGGCAAAATGCTGCCTGCTATAGTATTTTCAATTGCCATGCAACCGAGCATCGAAGCGTCGTCGGCAAGGGTGTCGAACATGCTTTCGAAAGTGTCACATTCAACAGTCTCAATGTCGGTGCCATCAAAATATTGACGGGCAGCGGCATCGTGAAAGCAGCCTGAAACGCCTTGGATTGTGACACGAGGCTTGGCAATTGTAAGAAGTGATGACTTTGTCATATCAGTTAAGCAGTAAAAAAATTAAATCCCGCTTTCAAGCTCGAAAGCGGGATGATATCGTTGTTGTGATTCGGATTGAAAGCATACGCGAGTTCCCGCTTCTTATTCGTGCGAATAAAAATAATAAGAAAACGAATATGCATAAAATCGAGTCATTTTGTTGCTATTTGTTATTAATGCGACAAAGATAATAAAAATGTGATACCATTCCAAACTTTTTAGCAAAAAAAATTATTTTAACATACAAACCCGCAAAATCAAATGAACATAGTCATATATACAGGCAAATAGCATGCACGGATATTCACACTATAAATATACTTTGGGCGTTTTGCCGAT
Organism: uncultured Bacteroides sp.; assembly: GCA_964431795.1. Classification (GTDB taxonomy): domain Bacteria; phylum Bacteroidota; class Bacteroidia; order Bacteroidales; family Muribaculaceae; genus CAG-873. The sequence goes on along the minus strand of CAYSLD010000045.1, from coordinate 3,122 downwards.
TTCCACCAAATTTTTTTGGCCGTTTTGCCGTTTTCCACCAAATTTTTTTGGGCGTTTTGCCGATTTCCACCAAATTTTGAGGTTTTAGGGGTAAAAAGAACGTCCCGGCTCAAGTGGTGAACCGGGACGTAGATGCAGCTTAGTTAGGGCTGCTTGTTTATATGAAAAAATGATTATTTCACAACAATCTTAATAGCTTTGTTAGCAACGGTGACAAGATAATAACCGGGGGCAACATTTTTGAATGTTGCGACACCGTCGGCAGTAGCAGCCGAAGCTTGCAGAGCGCCGGTCACGCTGTAGAGCTTGGCGATGTTACCGTTGGGTGCGTAAGCATAAACATTTGTGCCGTCAACATCGACATACACATTTGCAGAGTCTGCAACGATATCGTTAACTGCAGCGCCGCCGGTATTTATCAATGTAGTTTGCAAAGTGAGATTGGGGAACAAATCGTTAGTGAGCACACAAGCAATGTGTGTTTGCTTGCCAAAGAAGCGAGTCACACCGTTATCAATACGATATTCAGGTTCTTCGCCATATTCGTTGTCCGGGCCGTAAAGTATCTCTTCATTTGCAAGAACACCGTCCGAGTCGAAATCAGGCTCGTCAACCACCCAAGTGTAAACAGTTTCGGTGCCGTTGATATTAGCTTCGCTGCTGAGGTCAACAAAACCGTCTTCATCTACAATTTCGATAGGAGCTTGCGATGAGTATTCGTAAGTGTATATTGAGCCGGTAGTGAACACGTCAGACTCGAGCGGGAGAGTAGAGAATTTGAAGCGGTTGCCTGCAAGTTCGAGCACGCCAAGATTTTTAAGCTTAGAAACGTCGATGCTTTCGAGCAAGTTATCGTTAGCATAGAGCACACGGAGCGCGGTGTTTCTCGACACAGAAAGTTGAGTGAGGTTGTTGCCGTTCACAATGAGTTGTTGCAAGCCAAGGAGCGAGCCAATGCTAAGTTCGGTGAGTTCGTTATTGTTGAGGTAGAGGTTCCACAATTTGCCATTCAAGCCGAATTTAGCAGAAGTGAGGTTGTTACCGCCAAGGAAGAGCTGTTGCACTAAGCCGGTGTTTGTGAAGTCAACGTCAGAGAGCTTATTGTTAGAGAGGTTGACGTAAGTCAAGTTCGGATACATGTTGAAGTCGAAAGAAGTGAGGTTATTACCTTCGAGAATAAGCTCGCTGAGCACTTTCGAGTTGGGGAAGTTGATTTTATCCAAACCGGCATTAGTCAAGTTCAAGCAAATAAGTTTGCTGAAGCTATTTTCACTAGGGGTAAACGATGACAGTTTAGCGTTGCGCAAGCTGAAAACAGTGATATTGTCGTCAACGTCGTAAGAATAAACAGTAACGGTTGCACCTGCAGTTACGGTGCCAATTTTAAAGACAGTATAGTCTGTAGCCAGTTCATAGGGATTAACGTTGCCGTCACCTGCCCAGTCGATGTAGATAGAGTTTCCGGCAACAGCCGAGGTGAGTGTGAGAGTTACGTTAGTGTTGAGGTCAGGGTTGTCAGAAAGTTCCTCTTCAGTAGCTTCAGCGATGGTGAACTGAGCGACAACATTGTTAGGCATACCTGCAGTTTCGATAGCAGTAGTTTTGTAAACATTATCGCCGGTGAATGCGGGGAAGTCAGTATTGGTCATTTCGCAATAGAGCTTTTCGCCTGCAAACTCTTCGTTAAACCAAGTTTGGCCGCCATCGCAGTAGACATGTTCAGAGGTAGCGACTGAGCCGTCGTCAGCATTTTTCCAAGTGAAAGTGGTGTGTTTGTTCACATTTTGCGCAGCCAAGTTCACACCGGGCGCTTTATTTGGCAAAGAGTAGTCAGCTTGCGGAGCATAGATGTAGTTGCTTTCGCTCATAGAGCCGTGCTCGGGGAGTGTTGCCAAGGTGAATTTGTTGTTGCTGACATTGAGGTTAGTGATGATATTTTCATCGGGGAGAGTGATAGATGAAAGTTGGTTGCCTTCAACATTGAGAGATGTGAGGGCGCTGCAATCAGCACAAGTGAATGAAGTGAAAGAGTTGTATGAGATATCCAAACTTTCAATCTTGGTGTTGTCGGTGAGAGTGATGCTTGAGAGTTGGTTGTGAGCAATGTTCAAGCGCTCAATGGTGTAGTTCTCATTCCAATCAAAATCAGAGATATTGTTGTAAGAGAGGTCGAGGTCGGTGAGAGTGTTCTTACCATAGCTTTGGTTGTTGCCCTTGATAGTGAACACATATTCGCCGCTGTCGTTAGTGCCGTTAGTTGAGAGTTTGTTGTGCGAGAGGTCAATCTTTTGCAAGCAACGGTTCCACTGCATATCAACAGTGTAAAGGCCGGTGTTGACCAACGAGAGTTCGCGCAACGAGCGCAGCAAAGAGAGGTCAACGCTGTAGAGAGTCACATCTTTAACGGCGAGAGCAGTGATGTCAACGCCATCTTCGGTGTAAAGGCAAATGTAGCTGCCTTTGGCGGTGAGATTTACGTTGTTTTCGCTAGCGTCAGAAGTTTTGGCGGTACATTCAACAAGTTTATCGTCGCCGAGGTCGATGTAGAATTTTTTGGGTTCGGTGGCCGAAGCGCCTTCAATACCAACGTTAAAACTCAAAGCGCTGCCGCTAGAGAGGCCGGTGGTCATAGAGAACACTTTAGTGGGCTTGCCGTATTCGCTTTTTGACTTAATTTTAAATTTAGTGGTTTTGAGGTCGTAAGCGCTGAAGATAGAGTTAGAGAACGAAACATAAACGCTATCGGCATATTCAGCGTTGATTTTGAGAATACCGGTAGAGCGGTCGAAAGAGTAAACCGACTCGTCAACCAAAACGGGGTTATCGGGGTCAGATTCAGAGACAGTATAAAGCACAGCTTCGGTGTCGGTGTGCTCACGAATTACTTTATCGCTAAAGTCAATTTCGGTGCCCACGGCATACGATTTGTCAAGCACCATATCGCGCTGAGCATAGTCATATTCGGTGTAAAGCTCATCGGTTGTATTTTCATACGAAGGATAAGGCCAAGGCAAATTAGAATATCCGAAATAGTTATCAGAGATGTTCAAGCAGAAAAGCTCGGGGTTGTTGCTGACGTCAATGCTTGTGAGCAAGTTTTTGCGAGCGGTGAGGCTGCCAAG
>CAYSLD010000044.1:0-13792 GCA_964431795.1 uncultured Bacteroides sp. | reverse complement strand
TGTTGGCGTGATTATGCTCGTTGACCTATACAATGTTGACAAACGTTACATTTCAACCGAGTCGTTTGTATCTGACAGCGTGACTGCAGTCGACCCCCTCGCTGCCGACGACATTGACAAGGCTATACTCAAAGATAAAGGATATTATCGTGTTGCCGACCTCACCGCGTTTGGCGATGCGCGTCGTTCATTCTACCACCACATGGTTGGCGGATATCATGCGGCAAAACTCAATCGCTATAACGACCTAATTGACCGTCGCATGCAAACAGCCATTGCCGTTGGCGAATATGCTCCGGAGGTGCGCGTCGACTCGCTTGTGACCGCAGCTCCTGCCGATCAACAACAAGTGATGCGACGTTTGAAGGCCGACTACAACGTGTTTGATATGCTCAACACTCGATATTTCATCACAAAATCAGGTCTGGTCACCAACGACAATGCTTTGGGTGCCGCTTGGTTTGTGTCAAATATCAAATATGTTGACGGTGCAAATGCCGAGATGGATGCGTTGTCAACGCTCAATCCGGCCGTTGAAGCTGTTGCAGACAGCAAATTTAAAGCCGCACTCGGCGAGGCTAAGCCTGTGGCTGACGGCGACAAAATCACCCTTGATAAATACACCCCCAATGAACTATCGTACACTGTCAACTCGGCAAACGGCGGTTTGGTTGTGTTCTCTGAGGTATGGTTCCCGTGGGGCTGGAATGTCACTGTTGACGGCAAAGGGTCGCAATTGGGCCGTGTGAACTACACTTTGCGCGGCATGCAAGTGCCTGCCGGTAGCCACAAGATTGTGATGACTTTCAATCCCGAGAGCATCCATGTCACCGCCTCAATTGCTTACGTATCAATAATACTTATCTACCTACTTCTAATTGGCGCGCTCATCTTTGAGTATCGCCGCAAAAACTGCACTGCTAAGTGATTAAAAAGATAAGACCGGCCTCTGCTTTTGCCAAATACCTTTCGCGTTGGCGTCACGGTCATGGGTTCGGCGTACATTCGCCGTGGGCCTACCGTGTCATCACTGAGGTGATTGGCGAGCATGCCAAATATTATGCCTACCCTGAAATTAACGAGCTTTTCGGCACGCGCCGCAAAACAGCTCGCACCGTTTATCGCCTATTGCTTCACTTAAAGCCGTCGCGTGTTGACGTTGTCGGTGATGCTCGTTGGTGTCACCTGGCCTCGCTAACTGGGACCATGCACCCCGCCGGCTCGCCCGTGCTCATTGTTGACAACCCCGCGCAATACACATCGTGCGGCGATGCTGAAACTGTTATATTCACTTGCTTGGGCACAACTGACGGCCGTAATCTTTGGCGCCAAATCATGGCAAATCTCTCTACCGGCATGGCTATAGACAGCCATCGCAAAATTGGCATTATTTGCTTCCGCCGCGGATTGCCGCGACAAACCATTCACGCACGTTTTTGATGGCACCTCGGCACACACGCACGTGGGCATGGCTAATCGTTATCATAGCCTCGTTTTTCGCCCTAAACTGTTTGTCATTGCACACCGGTGACGACCTCGGCTATATGTTTGCCGACACCACTCACCATTGTGCAGACGGTGAGCGTGTGACCAACTTCGCGCAATGCATCACCACTCAGATGCATCACTATGTCACCACTAACGGCCGATTTGCCGTGCACGTCGTAGTCATGGCATTGCTCAATTTGGTGCCGTTGTGGGTGTATCGTCTGCTCAATGCCATAATGTTTGGATTGTTGTGGCTGCTTGCCACACGATTTTCGGCGCCACAAAGACGCACAAACGCCGTCTGCGCCGTTGCGTGGTTGCTACTATTTGTTGCCCTTCCGCAGCCGGGATTGGTGTTGCTCACATTAGTGTCGTATGCCGTAAATTATTTGTGGGTGGGCGTTGCCGTATTGGCCTTCCTGCTATGGCTGCAACGCAGTCCACATAGCCGTTGGCTGATAGTCTATGCTTTGTTTGTGGGCACGCTGCAAGAGAGCTTTTCATTGCCTTTATGCGCAGGATTGGTTGTTGCCGCAATTTGTCGACGTGTGCCGATCGCGGTTGTGGCTGCATTTATCGTTGGCACCGCCGTTGAGGTGTTCGCTCCGGGCAATATGGCTCATGCCGCGCAAGGCGGTGGATTTTCTATTGACGCTGTTGCCGCCAAACTTTCGGCCCTCGGTCACGATCTCTGCTTTTCGCTTATCACTTATGCCACTATTGCGGCCTTGATTTGGCTGGCTGTTCGCCGCAGAGCGTGCATTGCTTTTGTCAAAGACAATGTGCTGTTAGTTGTGAGCATATATGCTGCGCTTGCTTTGGCTGCGCTTACGTTCACTTCACCGCGTCAGCTCACTGCGCCAACGCTGTTTACCATCGTTTTGCTGCTAAAGACGGTGCCCTCGCGCCGTTGGCTGACGGCCGTATCGGTAGCTGCTGTTGTTGCTGTTATGGCGCCTATGGCTGTGTATAAATATCAAATCTATGAGCGCTATCAAACCGTTTTGCAATCGGTAAGTTCAGGCGCTCGCATAGCACAACCGCAGGGCCGCGCTGTGTGCACACTCAATAATAGCCTTACACGCGCTTTTATACCCGACCCACTCTGCAACCGCGGACTTGTTGCCGTTGGTGATAAGTACACCAAAACCGGCTTGCGCCGCCTCTATAATGATAGCCTTACCACGATTTTGCCGGCTCGCACTGCCGATATTGTTGCTGCCACACATAGTGCTTCTGCTGTAACTGCCGATAGCATTGTTACCGCGCCATTCGGCCCGTTCGAGGTGATGGCAATTCCGCGCTCAAAGTATGCCGCCGTCAAATCGCCAAAAGGAGTGCCATACGAGCAATTTGCCCAATGCGACACCATCTATCGAATAGTTGCCGCACACAAATAAACCCCCGCTAAAGTTAATTGGCAAAAACTACGGAGTTTTTTGCAAAAAAAATTGTTATAGATTGGTTGCTTTTGTGGATTTTTTATAAATTTGTGGATTAATTGCATAGTTGTACAATTAGCTAAAAAGCCCACTGTTATGCCGCAAAAAAATCCGCTTACTACACCTGAAGAAGACCAAATTATCGAGGCTGCTTTTCAAGAAGTTATGAACGGCTATCTGCAAAGCAATCACCGAAAAAAGGTCGAGATTATTGTGCGTGCTTTCGAATTTGCCAAAGCAGCGCATGCCGGAGTGCGCCGTCGTTCCGGCGAGCCTTACATACTGCACCCGATTGCTGTGGCCAAAATAGCCAGCCAGGAGATAGGCCTTGGCTCAACGTCGATTTGCGCGGCGTTGCTGCACGATGTGGTTGAAGATACGGATTTCACTGTGGAGGATATCGAGCGCAATTTCGGCGCCAAAATCGCCCAATTGGTCGAGGGCTTGACCAAGATTTCAGGCGGTATCTTCGGCGATAAAGCCTCGTTGCAAGCCGAGAACTTCCGCAAGCTCTTGCTCACCATGAGCGAGGATATTCGCGTGGTGCTCATAAAAATGGCCGACCGTCTGCACAACATGCGCACACTCGGCTCTATGGCTCCAAACAAACAATATAAAATTGCCGGCGAAACTCTCTACATCTATGCACCGCTGGCTCACCGTTTAGGCCTTTTCGCCATCAAAACCGAGCTCGAAGACCTCAGCTTCAAGTACGAACACCCACAGGCCTACGAAGAGATAAAAGCAAAGATTGCCGAGTCAGAAGCTCGTCGCGATGCTGTCTACACTGACTTTGCCGAGCCTATCAAGCAAAAACTTGCCGAAATGGGCCTTGAGTACGAGGCTAAAGCAAGATTGAAATCGTGCTACTCAATTTGGCGCAAGATGCAAAACAAGCATATCCCCTTTGAGGAGGTATATGACCTTTACGCTGTGCGCATCGTCTTTGAATGTGACGACCCCGCTCGCGAAAAGCAAATATGTTGGAACATCTACGCTGCCATCACTGATATATACAAACTACACCCCGAGCGCACCCGCGACTGGATTTCTACGCCAAAAGCCAACGGCTATCAAGCCTTGCACCTCACAGTGATGGGCCCCGACGGCAACTGGATTGAAGTGCAAATACGCTCGCGCCGCATGGACGAAATTGCCGAAAAAGGCTTCGCAGCACACTGGAAATACAAAATCGGTGAGGGCGAAGAAGAGTCAGAGCTCAACGTGTGGCTGCGCACCATCAAAGATATTTTGGATAATCCCGAGCCCAGTGCTATGGATTTCCTCGACACTCTCAAACTCAACCTTTTTGCCTCGGAGATTGTGGTTTTCACTCCGAAAGGCGAACTTATCACTCTCCCGGCCGACTCTACCGTGCTCGACCTCGCTTTCACCCTACACTCAGAGCTCGGTTTGCACTGCATAGCCGGTAAAGTTAACCATAAACTTGTGCCGCTAAACTTCAAACTTAGCAGCGGCGACCAAGTGGAAGTGCTCACCTCGCAAACTCAAAAACCTCAAGAGTCGTGGATGGACTTCCTCAAAACTGCAAAGGCAAAATCGCGCTTGCGTGCCGCTTTGCGCCGCGAGCGTCTACCCATAATTTCACAAGGTAACGAACTCCTTGCCGCATTTTTGCGCAAACACCGTCTGCCCTCAAGCCAAGCCACAAATGAACTGCTAATGAAGTTTTACGGCGTGGACACCCGCGACGAACTTTGTTATCGTCTTGGCAAAGGCACCTTAGAGCTCAATGACGAAGCTGCAGCACATGTGAGCGGCAATGCACACCCGCACAGCACCAAACGTTCACTTAAAAAATTGTTGCGCTCAACCTATAAACTTGTCACCCTTGGCGGCAAAGACAAGGAAGACAGTGAGCCCACAACCGAACAGCCCGCAACCGACCAACCGGCTCAAAAGATTAACACCAAAGAGACTTACGTGTTGCGCTATGATGAGCATGGCTCAAACTTCAAAATTGCCGATTGCTGTTGCCCCATCCCCGGTGATGAGGTCATGGGCTTTATCGACGACGATGGTCAAGTTATTGTGCATGCGCTCAACTGTCCGCGCGCCTTGGTGCTCAAAGCCGGATATGGCCCCCGCATACTCTCCACTCGTTGGGCAGTGTCGTCAGGCAAATTCCAAGCTCATGTGCGCGTTGAGGGCATAGACCGTCACGGCATATTGCAAGAAATCACGCTTATGATATCAACTCAAATGGGCATAGACCTTCGCCGACTTGACATCGAGGCCACCGGCGAGGTGTTCCACTGCGACCTTTGGGTGCGCGTTGCCGATGTTGCCGTGGTCAACGACCTTTGTTCGCGACTGCTCGACATAGACGGCGTGGAGCATGCCACCCGCATACAATAAACATTAAATATACACCTCTCTTCCTTAACTCCCCGACAATGACAAAACCTGACAATAAAATGTGGCAACGCATCATCCTCGCGTTTGTTTTTCTGGTGGTGATTGTTTATTTCTTTCCTCACCCCCAGGCCAGCCACTACAAATATGAGCAGGGACGCCCCTGGAACTATGCCAAGCTTATTGCTCCGTTCGACGTGCCCATACACCCCGACTCGGCCTCTGTGTCGCACGCTCTCGACTCGCTGCAATCATCGTTTGTGCCAATCTATATGCGCGTATCGGTCAATGTCGACTCAATTGTTGATGTTGCCGTGAAGCGTATGAACTCTTTGCAAGCGCCCTCCACCTTGCCGCAAATCTCTGTTGCCGGCGACACTCGTCAGCAGTTTTTTGTGTCGATGCGCAAATTTCTCAAATCGTCTTACGCAACAGGTGTCATCTCCGACACTCTCCCGGCATTTCTTGAGGGCTATTCGGCAAGCAAAATGCGTATGCTCAACGGCAAAGTGCTCCACGAGGTCTCTGCCTCAAGCTTTGTGCGTATGAACGCTTTGCTGCAGCACATCGACTCGCTCGCCGCAACCAATAAGTGTTCGCGCTTGTTGCAAAACTCCGGCTTGCAGGCCATGCTAACACCGTCTATAGTGTTTGACGAGGGCGAAAATCAACGCATACTTGCAAACGAAAAAGCATTGATTACCATTGACCGTGGTGTGATACAGCGCGGCCAAACTATCATCGACAAGGGCGCTATTGTGTCATCGCAAGACTATACAAACCTGCGCACTTACGAGCAGTTACTCGAGTCGCAGCTGACCGAAACACAGCGCAACGACGCGCTCATGTTGCTAGGCCAAATTGTGTATGTTGCCATGCTTTTAGCTGCGTTTTATGTTTACTTGTACTACTACGAGCCCAAAGTTTGGCGCAACTATCGTGCTGTGCTGTTCTTGCTCTGCCTTATCACCTTGTTCTTCATCATCGCTGCGATATTTGAAACATATATGCCCAGCGGCATCTACTTGTTGCCAATGGCTATTGTTCCGGTGCTGATATTAGTGTTCTTCGACGCGCGCGTGGCCCTGTGGACATCAATTGTCTGTGTGTTGATGTGCGCGGCAATGACTTCATATCCGCTTGAATTTATCCTCTTGTCGTTCGTAGCCACCGGAGCCGTTGTGTTCTCTTTGCGCGACCTCACCCAGCGCTCGCAGTTGTTGCGCACCTCGCTGTTTGTAGGCGGTGCATACTGGTTCGCTTACATTGGTATGCAGCTTATGTTTAACGGCTCGTTCGACGACTTCTCATGGCGCATACTTGGCTCGCTCACCATCAATGCCATACTCACCTCAATGACATACGTGCTGATGTTTGTGGTTGAGCGCACATTCGGATTTGTTTCAAACATCACCCTTGTTGAGCTCACTGATGTTAACACCCCGCTGTTGCGCCGCCTCAGCGACGAGTGTCCCGGCACCTTCCAGCACTCTGTTGCCGTGAGCACACTTGCCACCGACGCTGCTCGTTTGGTAGGCGCAAATGAGTTGCTCATTCGCACCGGTGCTATGTATCACGACATCGGTAAGATGAACAACCCCATATTCTTCACCGAAAACCAACACGGTGTGAACCCCCACGACGGCCTGTCGCCGCTGAAGAGCGCTGAAATCATCATCAGCCATGTGACCGACGGCCTCAAACTTGCCGAGAAATACAAACTTCCCGACGTGGTCAAAGACTTCATCTCAGAGCACCACGGCGCCGGTACGGCTAAATATTTCTACATCACTTATTGTCGCGACCATCCCGATGAGCAAGTCGATGCAAAACCGTTCACTTATCCCGGCAACAACCCACGCTCGCTCGAAACATCTATTTTGATGATGGCCGACTCGGTTGAGGCTGCTTCGCGCTCGCTCAAAGAGCATACACCCAAAGCCGTTGCCGAGCTTGTTGACAAAATTATTAACGGGCAAATCACCGAAGGCTTGCACAACAGTTCGCCCTTGGCATTCCGCGACATTGACACCATCAAAGCCGCATTCGTCAAGCGCATACTCACCATGTACCACTCGCGCATTTCATATCCCGAGGCCCCAAAACAAAACTCGTGAGCGCAGTTGCAGTGCACAATATCGGAGGGTGTTGCCACGTTTATATCTAGATGAATAATCGCTTATTAAATAACGTTTGTGCTGTTGTTGTCATTGCCGTTTTGGCATTGACAATGCTCGCATCGTGCAACGCCAACAAAAAAAACACGTCGTTGTCGCGCCACTACACCGCATTTATCACTCGCTATAACATCTACTACAACGGTGATAAGCACTACAAAGAAACTCTCGAAGACCTCGAGAAAAATTACGATGACGACTACACAAACCTTGTGTTCATGCATCCCGTTGAGGCTAAAAACTATCCCAAAACCACTCAGCCCGGCGGTGACTTCAAACGCTCTATCGAAAAATCGCAAAAAGCCATTCAAATACGCACCATAACCAAAAAACCGGCTAAAAAACGCGGTAAATCAAGCGACCCCGCCTATAAAGCTTGGATGAAACGCGATGAGTATAACCCGTTCATGCAAAATGCGTGGATGATGATGGGCCGCAGCCAATATATGAACGGTGACTTTCTCGGCGCTGCCTCAACTTTTTTCTACACCCAGCGACATTTCTCGTGGCTGCCACAGATTATCACCGAGGCCAAACTTTGGCAAGCACGCTCTTATTTGGCTATGGACTGGTTGTTTGAAGCCGAAAATATCATCACTCGCATAAAGCCCGAAGAGCTCACCAACAAAACTCTCAGCGGCTTGTATTATTTTGACTATGCCGACTTTTACGTTAAAAGTCAGGAATACGAAAAAGCAATACCCTATCTCGTTGAGGCCGTGAAATATGCAAAAGGCACGCAAAAAACTCGCTTGAACTTTTTGCTGGGCCAACTTTATGCACGCACCGGCCAAAAGCAGCTGGCTTACAAAGCATTCAGCAAAGCCGCGGGCGCTGCTAATGCAAGTTACCGCACTAAATTTAATGCTCGCATCAAACAAAGTGAAGTGTTTGAAGGCAACAATATCGCCTCCGAAGTCAAAGCCTTAAAAAACATGACTCGCTTTGACCGCAACAAGGAGTATCTTGACCAAGTCTACTACGCAATCGGTAACCTTTACCTATCGCGCAAGGACACTGTGCACGCTATTGAAAATTATGTGCTCGCCGCCCAAAAAAGCACGCGTAACGGCATTGATAAAGCTATTTCGCAAGTCACTCTCGGTGCTTTGTACTATGAGCGACATCAGTATGACAAGGCTCAACCTTGCTACTCTGAGGCTGTGTCGCAACTCCCCGAGAACTATCCCAACCTCGCACTCATTAAGCGTCGCAGCGATGTGCTCGACGAATTAGCACTCTACTCTCAAAATGTTGTGTTGCAGGACTCGCTGCTGCACCTCTCTACACTCTCTAAAGACGAGCAGTTGAAGATTATCAACAAAATCATCTCCGACCTCAAAAAGAAAGAAAAAGAAGAGGCTGCCGAGGCTAAGCGTCAAGAATATTTGGCTAATCAGTCGGCAAACGGCTCAAACCTCCAATCAAATTCTAAAGACCCCACAACATTCTCGATAAACACTGACGACTCGTGGTACTTCTACAATTCGTCGGCGCTTGCTGCAGGTAAAACCGAATTCCAACGCCGTTGGGGCTCGCGCAAACTTGAAGATGACTGGCGACGTCGCAACAAGTCATCGTTCAACGCCTCAGACTTCGACTCGTCGTCTGAGCAGACGGCCGCAGCCGACGACGATAAAAAAGATGCCGGTGCTGCTGTTGACACTGCAAAGATGTCGGCCGAGAAAAAGAAAGAAGACGACCCACACTTTGCCGAATATTATCTCAAACAGATACCCTCTACCGATGAGGAAAAAACTACGGCTCACGAGGTCATACAAGAGGGCCTTTACAATATGGGTGTGATACTTAAGGATAAACTTGAGGACTTTGACGGCTCGTATGTGCAGTTCGCTCGCTTGCTCAAAGATTATCCCGACAACACGTACCGCTTGGATGTGTACTACAACCTATATCTCATGTACGTGCGCATGGGCCGTAACGACCTTGCCGAGACTTTCCGTCAACTCATACTCCGCGATTTTGCCGAGTCGAAATACGGCCTTGCCTTGCAAAATCCCAACTACATCAACAACCTTCGCAACATGGAGAGTGAGCAAGAAACACTCTACGAACGCGCTTTTGATGCGTATATGAACAATAGCAATGCAGACGTTCACACTATCTACAAAGACGTCAACGACCGCTATCCGATGACCAAACTAATGCCTAAGTTCATGTTCCTCGAAGCTTTGGCTTACGTCACCGAACGTCGTCCCGACGACTTCAACTCTACGCTGCGCACACTCCTTGAGCGCTATCCGCAAACCGACCTCACACCAACTGTCTCTGCTTGGTTGAAAGGTATGGCCCAGGGACGCGAACTCAAAGCCGATGCTTCAGGCAAAAATATGCGCGGCATGATTTGGGATATCAAGTTTAGCAACGACTCAACCGTCACTGCTGCCGACAGCATAAACTTCGCTCTCAACCCCACCGACCGTCAGCTGTTGGTATTTGTGTTCCCCACCGACAAAGTAAGCTCAAACGAGCTGCTATATAGCATTGCACGCCACAATTTCCGCTCATTCGTGGTGAAAGATTTCGACCTCGAGCAAATGAATTTCGGCCGCCTCGGCATGATTTTGGTTAAAGATTTTGAGAATCTTGACGAACTTAATCACTACCGCCGTGTTATGGCTGCCTCAACCGACTTCAAACTGCCGGCCGGCGTGCGCCCCGTGGTGATAAGTGTGCCTAACTTTGATGCCCTGTTGCACTCGGGCGGCACACTCGACGACTATTTCCGGTTCCTCGAAGCGCAAAACTATAAAGATGCGCAGGCCGGCATACTACCCTACACCGAGATAGAAACACTCGACGAGGCTGACGAAGCTGCTGCAGAGCGTGCCGCTCAGCCACAGTCTGATCAAGAATAAAAATACACTCTTAATATATCAAGTCATGCAATTTAATATCCTCTGGGCTGACGATGAAATAGACCTTCTGAAGCCACATCTACTCTTTCTCCGCAAAAAAGGATATAATGTTGTCACTGCCAACAATGGCCGCGACGCCCTTGATATGGTCGAATCGGACACGTTTGACCTCATCATCCTTGACGAAAATATGCCCGGCCTCACCGGCCTTGAAACGCTGCAACGCATCAAGCAAGTGCAGCCGCACATCCCCGTTATCATGATCACAAAAAGCGAGGAAGAAAACATCATGGACCAAGCCGTGGGCAACAAAATTGCTGACTATCTCATTAAGCCGGTCAACCCAAACCAAATACTCATTGCGCTCAAAAAACATCTGCACAGCGAACAGTTGGTTGCCGAACAAGCTACCACCGACTATCGCCGCGAGTTTTCTAACCTCTCAATGATGATAAACTCTGCCAACACTATTGACGATTGGTATGAGATTTATTCTAAATTGGTGTTTTGGGAGATGGAGCTCAGCGATACCGATACAAACATGGACCAGCTGCTCGATATGCAAAAAGTTGAGGCTAACTCCGAATTTAATAAGTTTGTGCGCCGCAACTATGAGGATTGGGTGAGTGGTGGCGATGTGCCGCCAACTCCGGGCAACGGTGTGCCGGTGATGAGTCCGCGTGTGATGCAACACACCGTGTTTAAGTCGCTCGACGAAGGCGAAAAGGTGTTCTTCATACTGATTGATAACTTCCGCCTCGACCAATGGCGCGTGGTTAAGCCTTTGCTCTCTGATATGTTCACCTTCAATGAGGAGCTTTACACATCGATACTGCCAACGGCCACGCAATATTCGCGCAACGCCATATTCTCAGGCCTTATGCCCGTCACTATTGAAAAAATGTTTCCTGATTTGTGGGTGGATGAGGACTCTGAAGAAGGTAAAAACCTCAACGAGTCGCCTTTGCTCGAAACACAATTCAAGCGTTTCCGCCGTCCGTGCCGCTTCAGCTACAACAAAATCAACGATAGTGCTGCCGGCGAAAAGTTGTTGCGCGACTTTAACACGCTTGAAAATAACGACCTCAACGTGATTGTGCTCAACTTTATTGATATGCTCAGTCATGCCCGTACAGAGTCGAAAATGATACGCGAACTTGCCGGCACCAATGCCGCTTATCGCTCACTCACGCAGTCGTGGTTCAAGCACTCTATTGCTATTGATTTGTTTAAGAAGATAGCCGAAAAAGGATATAAAATTGTGCTTACCACCGACCATGGCACCATTCGTGTCTCTAACCCCATAAAAGTTGTTGGAGATAAAGCGACAAATACGAATTTGCGATACAAAGTGGGCAAAAACTTGGGCTATAATCAGCGCCAAGTCTATGAAATAAAGCGCCCCGAGCGCTTTGGTTTGCCCTCGCCAAACGTGTCGTCAGCTTATATCTTTGCTTCGCAACGCGACTTTTTCGCCTATCCCAACAACTATAACTATTATGTGCAGTATTATACCGACACATTCCAACACGGCGGCATTTCGCTTGAAGAAATGCTGATACCCCTCATCACCCTTACGCCTAAAAAATAGCCTAGTCTTCGGCTATTGAGGCGCGGATGAAGTCAGCAAGGTCTACCGGATAGGTGGCAAATGCGCGAGCACTTATCACGCCGGCTCCGGTCGACACGTTGCTATATGTTGACAGCTGTTCTGACATGCCATAGTCGGAGAGCTGTCCTTGCATGCTGTTTTCAGCTTTCCAATTATATAGTTGCCAGTAGTAATATGATTGAGTCACGCTGCCAAGTTTCACATTCATTGTCAAATGATAGGCTATATCTTTTGTGTACGTGATGCGTTTGCAATACTCTGTGTCGTAATAACGCAGGTTTGCTGTGTAGGTCTTGCCCGATATTTGTTCGTCGGTGAAGTAGTTAAATTCAAAGCTGTCGCCGCCCATCAAGGCTTCGAGTGCGCTTATATGTTCTGAGAATAAAGGTTCGGCTTCATAGTTCATTATTGCCTCGGTGAAGTAGACCATCGGATTGTGGTAAGTCTCACCGTCCGAATCGTGTATTTCGGAATCTTCTTCAATTTCAGCCGGCAGTGAAGGTGTGATTTCGGCGGTGTAGTAGTTTGTTTGGTTTGCGGGGTCGGTGAAGCGTATGCCGGCGCGACATTCAAACCGCACAACATTAAAACCGTAGTCGGGGTCAAAGTTAAAGCTAAATCTTCGAGTGTATGCGCCGGTCAACGTAGGCACAAACTCCACGTCTTCAATAGGCACTGCGTAGGGCACAGTCTCTTCGCCGATGGCCTCGCCATATTCGCTGCTTTTTGCAACTATGCGCACTCTATCGCCTTGCTTTGGTGCGTAGGTCGACTTGTATGAGCTATATGTAATTTGATTTCCGGTCACGCTATATCCGGAATTTTCTGTGTAGGTGAGATTTTCAACGTATTTGTCGTTGATGTAGAGTTGCACGTCGGCATCTTTCACATACGCTGAGCTGCTTTGTGAGTAGAAATTGTTGCTGCTTTCGGTGTAGCGGTATGTGTGCGAGACATACACGGTCACCGGCTCGTCGGCTGTGATGAGCGAATTAAGACAAAGCACTGATTTATCGTTCAATTCAGGCTCGAAATCGGTGTAGCATGAGCTGAGTGTCAGCGCTGCTGCTGTATATATGAGTATGTTTCTTAGAATTGCCATGTGTGTGAAAATGAGGGGATTATTGGTAATAAGTGGAATTTTTGGAAACGCGGTCTGCCGGAGTTGTCATATCCGTAGCGAAGCGAAACGACATTCATGTTGCAATATGCGTTGTAGAGGCTGATTGTCCAGTGTCCGTGCTTGGTGTTGCGCACCACACCCAGGTCAAGACGGTGATAGAACGGCAGTCGGTAATTGTTTAGGCCTTGATTTACCGGGATTTGGTAGTGGTTGCCTTGCACGTCGTCCCACATCTGTGTTGAGAGTGTGTACATGTTACCGCTTTGACCGGTCCACGATGCGTTCACTTCCCATCGGTCGTTGATGTGCCACATCACAAGTGCATTTATTTTGTGTCGGTTGTCAAAGCGTGCCGGATATGTTTCGCCGCCGTTGCGCTCGGCGAAAGTGCGGTCGGCCCACATTAGCGAGTATGATAGTTGTCCGGTGATTTTACCGATGTCTCTGCTCACTTTCAAGTCTAAGCCTTTAGCCGTGCCTTTGCCTGAGGTGAGTTTGCGCTGCCACTCGGTTTGAGCGGTGAACAGATAGTATTGCTCTTTGTAGTCAATGAGATTGTCGAGCCATTTATAGTACACCTCGGCGCTGAGTGTGTAATGTTCGTTGATGTTCCAATATCCACCGGCAAACACTTTGTCGCACGTCTGCGGCTTGAAGTTGCCTGTGATTGGCAACCATTGGTCGGTTGGCAGCGA
>CAYSLD010000043.1:0-13810 GCA_964431795.1 uncultured Bacteroides sp. | reverse complement strand
TTACCATGTCGCTGATGATGTTTACTTTGGCTTTCATCTTACCGGCTTTGAGCACATTGGCAAGGTCTTTTGCCTCTTCAACGGTGAAGTTACCGGTGATTGATGATTGACCGCCTTCGATTGCACCGTTCACGTTAGGTGCTGAGTAAACTTGGTCGTCGAGCACGATTGCAATGGCTTTGCCAACGTTGGCGCCGGTGATGCGGCCCCATGCGCGTGCACCTTCTGCATTCATGCGCATGCTAACTTCTTCGCCGCTGCGCAAGCTTTGTTGGTTGCGGTCTGCGTTAGCGTCTGTAACTACTTCACCGTCGAGTGCCGGTGCACCGTTGGTGAGTTTGAGTGCATAGAGGGCATAGCCGATTTTCACTTCTTTGCCGTCTTTGCTTTGTGTGGTTTCGGGTTTAACACCCCAACGGAGCACGAGGTCGTTGCGCAAGTAGCGCTCTGCTACGGGCGACTCTACGAGGTCGTTGATTTCGCGCATCTCTTTGTTTGATTGCACGTAACCAAGTATTACGTAGTTGGGGTTGATCATGCCGCCTGTTGTTGCAAGCATGGTTTGGAGTGCTGTGGTGTTGACTGTTGAGTCTTGCACTGAAGCAAGTGCTTGGATGGCGGGCATCACTTCTGCTGCTGTGAGTGTTTCGTAGAACTCGAGGTTAGCAGAGCGTTGCAACAATTCGCGCACACGAGCGTGGTCTTTCACACCGGGAAGCTCCAGGAGAATTTGGCCGTCTTTGCCTTGCAACACTTGGATGTTGGGCGATACTACACCAAATTGGTCGATACGTTTGCGCAATGTTTGTGTGGCTGATGTGTTAACCATGTCGGTAACCTCGGCACGCAATTGCTCGCGTACTTGCGACTCGCTAGAACCTGATTTAACTGTGGGGAACACAACCGACATATCAGCTGCGGGAGCGATTTTGTGATATTCTTTGATGAAAGAACCAACATAGTCGTCGTTTGCTGTTGCGGGGTCGGCCATGAGGGCCTCGGTTGCTGCAATGGCTTTGTTGAGCACTGAGTCGTTTCCGGTTGCTGCAAGTTGACGTATCATGTCGGGCATGTCAACTTGGAGTATGACGTTCATACCACCTTTAAGGTCAAGACCTAAGTTAACACCCCATTTGCGTACGTCTTCGAGGGTGTAGCCAAGATAAACTTTCTCTTCGCCTACAGAATCCATGTAGTGCTTGTAGGCATCGTTGTAGGCTTGGTCATCATTACCGGCAGATGCTTTTTGCGCGTATAGAGCGGCATTGTCTTCGTATTTGCTGTTCACGAATGTGAAAGACAGATAGAAGGCACATACCAAAATCATGAAAATCGCAATGATGCCGGCAAGGATGCTACCTAATTTTCCTTTGCTTTGCATGAGTTTAGAAATATGTTATTAAATTGTTTTAATTATTTTTTCAAATACATAGTTTTCAATCTGCAAATATACAATTTTATTTTTGTTTGAACTTGCGATATGGCACATAAATTATCATTATACTGCTAAATAATGTGTTTTCATGCCTCTTTTTGTTGCAATTTTGCCATAAAAAACGAAAAGAGGCGTTTTTTTTCGCCCCTTTTCATGCAAAATTTGTTGAATGTTACTTTTTCTTTTTCTTGCTGTCGTTTACCATCTTTATGCCAAATATGATTACTGAGCATATTGTGGTGATTACGTTTGTCAATACCAAAGGCCAATTCTCTAGTATGATGCCCTGTGCAACAAACAACACTGAGCCTAGTCCGAGCATGATGAACGTGGGCATGGCGATGCCGTCGGTGTTGCGCGTGCGGATGGTCGCAATTGCTTGTGGCATATAGCCGAATATCATGCAGATTGAGGCCAAATAGCCAATAATGAGTGATGCCATTAATTTTATGTATTTTTTAGTGGTTAAGTGTGGGTTTTGCCGGCTTTTTGCCAACTGTTTTTTGCGGTGGAGCATAGCACCGCACAACCATAACAATTTACCGGGCGAAATTGTTCATTTGCAAATATCATGCCAATCATTTTTTGTCACGAAATGCCCAAAAGCAAAGCCGATGTTGTAAGGCTACAACATCGGCTTATTTTGAAGCAGCAAGCGCTGCGTATTCGTAAAGTTTTTTCATGTGAATTGTTAATTGGAAATCAATTTTTAACTGATTGTAATTTGCAATTACCAAGTAGTAAGAAGATTATTAAAGTTGTGATTTGTTATTACGCTGACAAATTTATGATTAATTTATTACATGCGCAAGCAAAAAAGCAAAAATTATGCAATTTGTAACACGATTGTAGCAATTAGTTTTCAATTTATACAATCATGTTGCAATTATATGTTTTATAACATATTTTTACCCGTTTTGATATTTAAAAATATGTCTAAAATCCATAATTTATGCTCCGCGCACCGCACCGGCGACGCAGCTACACACCGTCAGCACACTTTTTACTTCTTACTTCTTACTCTTTACTTGGCGCGCAGCGCCCTTACTCTTTACTTTTACTCGTTTTGTATCCCAACTTTTCGAGCGCAGCGATTATTTTTTGCGCGTTAGTTTTGCCGGTGTTGTATTTCACGCTCACCGTTTGGTCGTCGAGCGAGGTGTTGATTTCTTTCACACCCTTCACAAAGCGGATGTCGCCTTTTATGCGGTTTTCGCAGCTTTCGCAGTGCATGGGCGTTTCGGCGTCGAGTTTAAACACCACGGTAGTGTCGGCTGCAACCGATTTGGCAGATGCGGCAAACATAGCGCCGGCAAAAGCCAATGAGAGGAAAATACGTTTCATATGTTTTTTTTATTTTAGTTGTCAATAATAAAAGCAAAAGCGCACCAATCGTGCAGTTGTCTGCCCGGTCAGCGCGCCTTTGTGTGCGTGATATATCTGCTAGTAATTGTAAGTTACTATGAGATTGTCGAGGCAAACGTATGACGGATTGTTCATATAGTATGTTTTGCCACCGTCGTAGCTAGTTTTGTCGCTTGAGTCGAGTTGGATGTAGATGTAGTCAACATCGCCAAGTGTAGTCAAGTCAACAGCATTCCATGTTTTTGAAATTTCGCCGTCTTTGGCAAGATAACATTCGGCAGTGCCGGTAACTTGATCGTTTTTCACACCTTTGAAAATCACTTTAAACCAGTCGTCAGTGCCAAATACTTTGTTCCAAGAGCAACCGTTTTTCATCACCCAATATGCGTAGTTGGTGTTGGCAACATATACGGTTTGGGGAAGAACAGATGTTGCTGTACCGCTAGCATCAAGCACCATTTTCAACGACGGAGTTTCGGGGATGTTATCCAAATCTTCACCTGAACTCCAGAAGCAAACCATATATTGAGTTGAGTTGCCTGCGCCGTTTCCGGTTACAGAGCTCCATTGGTGAGTCAGAATGCTTTCGGCAGATACGTCGGCAGTTTCGTTTGCTTGTGAGGGGCAGAAACCTGTCCATGATTGCCAAGCTGCGTTTGCGGTGTGCGACAAAGCAAGTGCCGGTGACACATAGCATGCAGTTGCCTCTTCGTTGTAAACGTCAGCCCAATAGCCATCTTCGTTGTAAAGAGAAGATGTGTCGGTAAATTCAAAGCTGTAGGTCACTGTGCTGTAGTTTTGATCGTTATCGTCAGAACAAGCTGTGAGTCCGGCTACTGCAAGAGTAGCTAAAAGTAATTTGGTAAATTTCATAAAACTGTTATGTTATGTAGATTTTAGTTATTCGGCTGCAAAGTTACAGCAAGATTTTTAAAATCAGTAATATTTTCTGCAAAACTTACCAAATTGCGGTCAATAAAAAGAGGGGTGAATGAAGAAGTACATTCATCCCTCGGGTCATTTTTTTTGAGGATTGTCTGAAGAAATAAGGAAAACGTTTCAGACGTTTTGTAGTATTTGAAACGACCAATTCGTGAGAAACAATTTCTTATACCTCATAATAAATAACAAGTCTAGCCCGGGAAAGTTGCGTAACTCTCCTAAAAAATTTGCTAAAACGCTAAAAAATCACTATCTTTGCACCGATTTTATGGTTCGGTAGCTCAGCTGAATAGAGCAACAGCCTTCTAAGCTGTGGGTCCTGGGTTTGAGTCCCAGCCGAATCACCTAGCGGCCGCGTCAATTTTGACTCGGCCGCTTTTTTTGTAAGTAAAAAGTAAAGAGTAAAAAGTAATTAGTGTGTTGATGGTGCAACCTCTACGAGGTTGTGCGATTGGGTGGGCGCATCCCCACAGAGCCGCCTTGCTGCGCTGCGGCGTCACTGTGGGGTTAACAAAAGTGTTCGCTCTCCGAGCGATGGCCGGCGTGCGGAGCGGGTTAGGCGGGGTCGACGTGGGCGGGGGTGTGGTCGGCGTACCAGATGTAGCCGCGGACTGTGCGGTTGGGGTAGATGCGGCGCAATAAGTTCACATATAGGCTCACTTGCGAGTTGTGCTCGCCGTCTTTTTCGCCGGTAAACTTATAGTCGATAACCTCTATTGACCCGTCGACATTCCACACCACGCGGTCCGGACGACGTGTTTGAGGCTCATTTTTCTCGGTATGTATGAAGTGTATGCTCATTTCGTTGGCAGCATGGTCGTGGTTGCGGAACCAGCGGTCAACAAACTCTTGTGTTTCGGGGGTGTTGAAAAATTTGTGTATGTCTTTTGCATCTTGGTCGGTGATGTCGACTGTGAACGACCGACGCAGTGCGCGTTCAATGTCTTCGTCGCCGTTGATGCGGTTTATGCGGCTGAGTATGTAGTGCAGACGTTCGCCACGCTCAGCGGCCATGTCGAGGTGCTCCTTGCGTATGCGCGCCTCCGACGACTCTTCGTTCACGGTGCCGTTGTCGTCCTTTACCAATGCCTCAACGGTGGTGATTTTTGTGCCTTCACCGCTGACCATAACCGGATATTCCGACACAAGTGCCGATGGCGTCGGAAAATCTTTGAATGTCTCTTTCTTAGCTTCAAGCGCACGTGCACGTTCTGCCAATTCGGCTTCTGAAATCTCGGTGTTGTCTTTTTTTAGCGGGTGTGTAGGCTCGCCGATGGTGAAATTACCTTCAGGTTTATCTTTGTCGGCAAAGCTTATGATGTTGTGGTGCAGCTCGGGGTGGAAAACCGGTTTGCGTGTGCCGCCTTCGCCGGCGCAATTATCGTCTTTGTCAAGGCAGTCGTCGCCGTTTTCTTCCATCTTGGCAACGTTTATAATCTCTTTGCCAAAGCTGTCGTTGCAGTCGTAGTACACAAACAATTCGCGCTCGGCACGTGTGTAGGCAACGTAATATTTGTTGAACCCGTCAATTTCGCGGGCCTTGTGATTTTTGTCCCAAAGGGCTTTGAAAATGCCGTCGGGTATGTTTGCATATTTGTCAAATGTCACGCGTATGGCTGCGGGCATAGTGGCAAGTATGTCGGCGGGCAAAGTCTCCTTGTTGGGTATTTCGTCTTTTCTGAGCCATGTGCTCTCTGTCTTTGTGGGGTCGCCCAAAAGGTTATAAGCGCCGTTGGGTATGTGCACGCAATTAAATTGCAAGCCTTTCGACTTGTGTATTGTCATGATTTTCACGGCATTGATTTCGTTGGGCGACTTTATGGTGAACTTTTTAGAGTTCTCGCCCCACCAGCGCAAAAATGCGCGTATGTCGTTGCCGTAAATCGAGGCATAGTCCATCACAACATCTTGAAAAGCAGAGATGTATGCTATCTCTTTTGTGCGATGCTCTTGGGTGATGCGTTGTTCAATGATATGCTCAACGAGTGTGTGGAGTGTTGATGGATTTACTTTCGCAATGTCGCTAACGTCTGATTTTGCGGTGAATTTGTTGTCATCGTTAAATGTGCGTTTCAGTGCTCGATCTATGGCAGCTTCTTCTGAAAGGTGCTCGTCGTTTAGACCTTTCACGTATTCGTACTCAAACTTACCGATTTTATCTGTTGCCGAGGCGTAAATTTTGTGTTCGTCTTGCGAGCTCTCTTGGTCGGTGTCGTGACCTTTAAATTCAACGTCTTTAGCATCAGCCACAAGCTGCATGATGCTCACAATCAATCGCACTGCTTGCGAGCGGTTGAGCACAAGTGCCTCGTCGGTAGTGATTTCAATCTTGTTGTTGAGCAAAAAGTTGGCTATTTTCTTTGCCTCGCTGTGGGTGTTTACAAGCACAGCAATGTCTCTGAGTTGATAGCCGCGCTCAATTTCGAGGTTTATCTCTTTGAGCATCAAATCGAGCACATCAATTTTCTCGCCTTTTGCTTTGGACGCTTTAGGCACAGATATGTTTATCAAGCGCACATACCCCGGCACATCTTTTTTCTTGTCGCTGATTTGCTGCACCACATTCTCGTAGCCGGGAATGTTGAGGCGTTTTGCCATGCGGCCGAAAAACGAGTTGTTGAAACGTATGATGTCGGGGGCACTGCGCCAGTTTGTGTCGGAGTGTATGGTTGAAACTTTGTCGTGGTCGTTGAAATCTCTGACGGTTTCTTGCTCAACGGTGTGGTGGAGCATTGAGCTGTCGGAGTTGCGGAAACGATATATGGCTTGCTTTTCGTCGCCGATGATGAGGCTGTCGTTTTGTGTTGACAGTCCCTCGTAGACCAACTGTTTGAGGTTGCCCCATTGCATTTGCGAGGTGTCCTGAAATTCGTCGATGAGAAAGTTGTGCAAGCGCACACCCATTTTCTCGTATACGAAACTAATTTCGTCGGGGTCGCCCATCACGCGTTTTAGCAATTCATTGGTGTCGGCAAGCACAACGAGGTTGTTGTCGTTGCGTATTTGTTTAATGAATTTGTCGGTGTGGAGCATGAAGTTGTAAGTGTCAACCGCGGCGAGCAGAGATTTGTATGTGGCCCATTGTTTGCAGCGCTCAATCACGGCGGGCACTTTCTCGCACAACAGGCTATTCGTTTTGTCGTCAATGATATTTTTTGACTTAAAGAAGTACTGAAAATTGCACTCGCTAGCCTCGCGTACGCTGGTGGTCATGTTGCCGTCTTTGAAACAGCTGTTGACAATGTAGTCGCAACTGCCCAAATTGCGGAAGAACCCGGCCAAATTGCTTTTCATTTGACTGAACACGTCGTTATCATTGAGATGCTTAAGTATTGCATCGGCTGCTTCTTTGTTTTGCATCTCAATACCTTTGAATGTGACGTTGCCGTCTTTGTCGGTTTCGCCTTTTATATGTCGTTTGAGCGCGTTGCGGTAGGCGGTAATGTCAGACGCGGGGTCGGCCAACCACTCCTCAAATTCTTTTGAAATGATTTGGTATTTTTCGTCAAAGAGATCGCCTACACTTTTCACCACCTCACCGTGCAATGCCATGTTGCGGTTAAACACGTTGAAGTCTTTGCCTTCGTTGCAACGGTCGCGCATCATAGTCATGAGCTGGTTGCGCAGGCTTTTTGAGTCTTTCGAGTCAAAGTTGTAGTTGAAGTTGTCGAGCATCAAGTCTACGGCCTGTGCAGTGATTGTCGATGAGTCGATGACCACCTCGTAGTTGCCGGGATAGTCTAACTCGTAGGCCAAACTGCGTAGCACTTGCTGAAAGAATGAGTCGATGGTGCTCACGTTGAAGTTGTCAAAGTCAAGCAACAGCTCGTGCAGCGCGCGGTCGGCAACCTTGGCCAGCTCGTCAACCGTGCACTGAAAAGTCTTTGATAGGTCTTTTAGGTAGTTCGAGTCGGGGTCGCGCTTTGTTATCAGCACCAGTTCGTCGATGATGCGGTTTTTCATCTCTTCGGTGGCCTTGTTTGTGAAGGTGATAGCCAGAATGCCGCGATGCAGATTGCTTTTGCGGTTTGCTCCTTTGTTGAGATGATACACAGCTGTTTTGCCGGGCTTTTCTTCTTTTATGCCTAGCAGTAGTTTTATATATTCCTTTGCAAGTTGAAATGTTTTGCCTGAACCGGCAGATGCTTTGTAGATGGTGAGCATTGTTTTAGCCTTTTACGGTATAGCCTTTTTTTGAAAGTATTTCGCGCAGGCGTGTGCGGCGGTCGCCTTGCAGCAATATTTCGGGCGGACGCACGCTGCCTCCGGTGCCGAGTGCGCGTTTCAAGTCGGCGGCAAGGTCTGTAACCTGGTCGTCGCTCATTGTGTTGTCACATTCTATGATTGTTGCTTCTTTACCGGCGCGGCCTTTGCGCTCAAAAAACAGAGTGACTGTGTGGCGGGTGGGCTTTTCGTTGGTGGGTGTAGCCTCTGCCTCGGCGGCCTCATTGCCGTCGGCGAGTGAGTCGCGCAACGCGCCAAGTGCTGCAAACGGATTATTGTTCATGGCCGTATATGCTGTCAAGATTTTCGCCGGCAAGTTGTGCGGCATATCCTTCAATATCTTCTATGTCCTCAAAGTCAGAGAGGTCATCGTCTTGATAGCGCAAAAGTTGTAGCACAGTGCGCACTGCTGATTGTTGCTCAATGCGCAGCCCGTCAACAAATGCGACAACCGAGTCGGGGTTGAGCTTGCCGGCCTTGACAAAGCTATGCATGGCGCGCGCAGTGTTTGTGGCGTTGTCAACGTCGTTGTCGGCGGCCACGGCATAGAGCACACCCAATCGGCACAGCTGTGTGGCTGTGAGCGCTGATGAGTCGGCACTAGTGACCAGTCGGTCGCACATAGCAATAGCGTCGGCATATTTGCCGGCGGCAGCGTAATGCTCAGCATCTTCTATGATTTGCGGCACGTCTGTCTTTGTTGAACATGCGGCAAGTATAGCCACAAAGGCTATTATTACAATATGAAAACAGTGTTTCATCGTACAAGACCAGTTATTTATGTGTCTCACAAAGTTACAGAAAAATAGTAAAACTTGCAAAAGAATTTAGTTAGTAAATTAACTTAATCAATGCGGAAAATTGAGAAATTAACTGATCCGTATGCGCGGTGCTCCACAAAATGCTCTAACTGCGAGAAATCGTAGTTGCGCGAATGTTCTATAATAAAGATTGAATCTTTATGTAATAGTTTGGAATTGAGCACTTTTGCGGGTATTTCGCCAAATCCGGGCAAGTCGTATGGAGGGTCGGCAAATACGATGTCGTATGAGCTGAGTGTGCTCTCTATGTAGCGCAAAGCGTCGCCGCGCACCACGTGCATAGCAGGGTCGCCGAGTGTCTGAGCCACTTTGCGTATGAAGTTATATTGTGTAGATGCTTTTTCGACGGCAGTGACCGAGGCACAACCGCGGCTCACAAACTCAAACGATACGGCTCCGGTGCCTGCAAATAAGTCGAGTGCTGACAGACCTTCAAAGTCTACCAGATTTTCGAGCACATTAAATATGTTTTCGCGCGCAAAGTCGGTGGTTGGGCGTGCTGTGATGTTGGTGGGCACGTCAAAACGACGTCGCCCGTATTTTCCTCTGATTATTCGCATAGCGGTAGGGTTATTAGTTCGAACGGAGCAGAGAGTGAGTCTTTGCCGGCTTTGAACATTGCCGATGGAAAGATGACTGGCATCACGTAGCTGATGTAGCGGCGCAAGAGCGGGATGAGCGCCTCGCGACGTGCGGCGTTGCCCGAAAGCAGCATTTGGTCGTTATTGTTGTCAAAATCAAGTGAACGGGCGGCGGCAAGCACATAGTATAGGTCGTCGTTGGCGTCGGTCGAGGCAAAGGTGTTTGCCATCAGCAGGCCGTCGGCTCCGTAAGCTATGATGTCGATACTCTCGTCTGACAGGTGTATGTGAAATTTTCCGGCATTGCCAAGTCGGTTTTTTATGCCGAAGTATCGGCACAGGGGCACTATTCGGTCGGCAATGTGTGGATTGTTGAATGTGCGGCGTATGAAATTTATGCGCTCAACATCGTCGGCAATAGCTATTGTTGTGCCGTTGCTGTCAATAGGCGTTGCTATTATTTCATACTGCTCATCGGGATAGAGCTCGGCAAACATTTTTTCGATGCTGTCGGCTGCAGCTGCGTGTGCGGGCACTACCAAGCGGCGCGGCGTGTCGATGAGCACATCTATGGCGCTAAAGTCGGCGAGTAGCAGCGGATTTTGATACACAGCGTCCTCGAGGGCCTTGAGTGGAGTCCCGGCTGCGGCATCAAGGTCTATGCGATGCCAAATCAACGAATTGTCTTCAACACCCGAAATCACTACAACGTCAATGGCATTGTTGCACACACGTAGTGCTAACCGCGAAAGTTGCGGATGCGGCACCAATGACGCTTGTAGTGGAGAGTTGTTCATTTGATGTTGTGGGGTTTATACTAGTTTTGTGAATGAAGCGGGTAGGGGAGCTGAGAAGTTCATGTCTACGCGCGTCACCGGATGTATGAATCGTAGAGTGTGGGCATGCAGTGCCAGGCGATGCATGGGCGAGGTTTTGGCCCCGTATTTTTTGTCGCCGGCTATGGGATGTCCCATTTCTTTCATGTGCACACGTATTTGGTTTTTGCGGCCGGTGTCGAGGCTCACATCGAGCAGTGAGTATCCGTTGCGGCTCTTCACCAGCTTCCAGTGTGTGACAGCGCGTTTGCCTTCTTCCGGATTTTTTGTTGAGTAGACAACGTGCATTGAGTTTTCGGCAAGGTAGCTGTCAACAACGCCTTCGTCGGTGTCGGGGCGGCCTTCAACCACGGCGGCATAGCGGCGGTCGAGCACCATGTTGTTCCAGTTGTGCTGCATGGCCTCTTTTGCCTCGATTGTTTTGGCAAACATCATTAGACCTGATGTATGTTGGTCCAAGCGGTGCACAATAAAAAGTTTGTTGCGTGGGTCTTTGCGCTTGAGATAGTCTTTGAGCAAAGAGTAGGCAGTGCCGTCTTTGATTTTGTCGTTACCCATAGAGAGCAAACCGTAGCCTTTGTTCACAACCAATATGTCGTCGTCCTCATAGATGATTTTCAGACGCGGATTTGAGAATGTTTGCCATTCGCGTGAGGTGTTGATGTCAACGTGGTCGCCGGCTTTGAGTGGTATGTCAAATTGAGTGGTGACATTGCCGTTTACCATCACTTGGTTGTGCTTTAAATAGTCTTTGACCGTTTTTTTCTTGCGGTCAGCCATCCACACAAACATCGCATCGAGCAGGCGCGATTGCTCGTCGCCCTCGTATGTGAAGTTGAGGATGAAGTCGGGGCGAAACGCTGCGCGTTCGGCTCCGGGCTTGTGTTGCAAAGGTTTGCGTCGTGCCATAGTTTATGTGTTATTTTTTGCGGGTTGAAGTGGCGCGGCGTGTGGTGCGCTTGGGTTTAACTTCTTGGTTTTTGACAATGTCCATGCACTCGTCGAGAGTGAGAGCTGCCGGCTCGGTCACGGTTTTGGGCAGTTTGTAGTTTGCGCCGTCGTACATGATGTACACACCGTAGCGGCCATTGAGTATTTGCAGCTTGGGCTCGTCGTCAAATGTTTTTACTATTTTGTTGCGCTCGTCTTGGCGTTTTGCTTCGATGAGTGCAATTGCTTCGTCGAGGGTGAGGGTTGCCGGGTTGTGGTCTTTGGGTATTGACACAAATTTGTTGTTGTGTTTCACGTACGGGCCAAAACGTCCGATTGCTACCGACACGGTT
Organism: uncultured Bacteroides sp.; assembly: GCA_964431795.1. GTDB lineage: Bacteria > Bacteroidota > Bacteroidia > Bacteroidales > Muribaculaceae > CAG-873. The sequence continues at coordinate 2,323 of CAYSLD010000043.1, read as the reverse complement.
TTTTCCTCATATTCGCCCAAGTTCTTCGGATATTCAAAGAGTTTGAGGGCTTCTTCGAGGGTTATGGTTTCTACTGATTGACCTTTGAGCAGTGATGCAAATTGCGGCTTTTCGTCGCCATCGTTGGTGCCTTTTTGCACTAACGGGCCAAAGCGTCCGATTTTCACTGATATCGGAGCTCCGGTTGCGGGGTCGTTGCCAAGCATACGCTCACCAACTTTGTGCTCAAGGCGCATGTTGAGTGCTGACACTACGTCGGGGTGAAATTCGTTGTAGAACACTTTCATCTCGTCGGTCCAGTTCATTTTTCCTTCGGCAATCTCGTCGAACTTCTCTTCGATTGAAGCTGTGAAGTTGTAGTCGAGTATGTTGGGGAAGTATTCGGTGAGGAAACGGTTGACGACGATGCCGATATCGGTGGGCATGATTTTGCCTTTGTCGGCGCCGATAATCTCTGTGCGCTCGGTCTCGGTGATATTGCCTTTGGCGAGTGTGAGTGTTTTGAGTGTGTGCTCTTCGCCGGCGCGTTCACCTTTCTCCACGTATTCGCGTTGCTGTATGGCTGAGATGGTGGGCGCGTAGGTTGACGGACGTCCTATGCCAAGTTCTTCGAGTTTCTTCACCAGTGAGGCCTCGGTGTAGCGTGCGGGCTGTTGTGTGAGGCGCTCTGTGGCATTGATTTCTTTGGCTGTGAGTTTGTCACCGGTGGCCATTTTGGGCAGCAAGCCTTCGACTTTGCCGTCGTTGTTGTCGCTATCGTCGTTACCTTCGATGTATACTTTGAGGAAACCGTCGAATTTGATAACCTCACCGGTTGCGGTGAAATGCTCGTCGCGCGATGAGATGTTGATGTCGATGGTTGTTTTTTCTATTTCGGCATCGGCCATTTGCGAGGCAATGGTGCGTTTCCATATCAAGTTGTATAGACGCTTTTCTTGCGAGGTGCCTTCGATGGTGTGATGCTCAATGTATGTGGGGCGAATAGCTTCGTGTGCCTCTTGTGCACCTTTCGATTTGGTGTGGTAGTGGCGCACTTTCAGATATTCGGCTCCGATGTTGTTGGTGATTTCTTGACTGATGGTGTTGATGGCCAGCGATGACAGGTTGAGGCTGTCGGTACGCATGTAGGTGATGTGTCCCGACTCGTACAAACGTTGCGCTACCATCATGGTTTGCGATACGGTAAACCCTAGTTTGCGAGCTGCTTCTTGTTGCAGTGTTGAAGTGGTGAAGGGGGGTGCCGGCGATTTTTTGCCTTGGCGCACTTGTATGTCGCCAACATTGAACGTTGCATCTTTGCAGTCGTTGAGAAATGCATTGGCGGCCTTCAAGTCGGTGAGTCGGCGCGACAATTCGGCGCGCACTTTGTGGCGGTCGCCGGTGGTGAATGCTCCGGTCACGCGCACGTAGGGCTCTGCCTTGAAGTTTTTGATTTCTTCTTCGCGCTCCACAATCAGTCGCACGGCTACTGATTGCACGCGGCCGGCTGAGAGTGACGGCTTGATTTTCTTCCACAGCACGGGTGAGAGTTCGAAGCCGACTATGCGGTCGAGCACACGGCGTGCTTGTTGTGCGTCAACCAGACCGAGGTCTATGTTGCGGGGTTGTTTTATTGCATTGAGGATGGCATTTTTTGTAATCTCGTGAAATACGATGCGGCGTGTGTTTTCTGCTTTCAAACCGAGTACTTCATAGAGGTGCCACGCAATAGCTTCTCCTTCGCGATCTTCATCGGATGCCAGCCATACCACTTGCGCGTTGGCTGCCGCCTTCTTCAGCTCGGCTACAAGATTTTTCTTGTCGTCGGGTATCTCGTAGATAGGAGTGAAGTTGTTGTCAACCTCAATGCTGAAATTTTTCTTGCAGAGGTCGCGGATGTGGCCGTAGCTCGACATTACTTTATAGTCGGAGCCTAAAAATTTTTCAATTGTTTTAGCCTTGGCAGGCGATTCTACTATTACAAGATTTTTCAGCATGTCAGAATGTTATTTGTTTTGGAGCACAAAATTAGTAAAAAAAATAACACTCCTATCACTTTTTTGCTTTTTTTCTATTATTAATGTGTACCGCCCCCGCTTTTTATACTACGTATAAACTTTTATGAGATAAGACGCTCAATTGTTTTAATAAATTCAGGGGCTTTGGGTGCGATAGTAGCCGCTATGACGGCTATGTCTGTCATAGTTTTATGCGGTCATTAGTTACGTTTACTCTGAAAGGCGTTTTGTGCGCTGTCCATGTTTTGTGCTGTTTGCAAATTAACTGATCGCAAACTTTTGTCTATGTTATATTTTTGTGTATATTTGCGAAAAAATAACATAGG
>CAYSLD010000042.1:0-14114 GCA_964431795.1 uncultured Bacteroides sp. | reverse complement strand
GAACGCACCTGTGCCAATCTCAGTGACAGAGTTAGGGATTGTCACCGCAGTCAATCCGGTGCATTCTGAGAACGCATACTCTCCAATCGTTGTGACAGAGTAAGCGTTGTCATTATAGTAAACGGTTTCAGGTATTACCAGATTGCCACTAATAGAATTACCGGCTTCACTGTAGGAGGAGCCTTGTTTGGTCTCGCAAGTGTTGTCGGTGAGGATGGTATATGTCAAGCCGTTATAATTGAAGTCTTCGGCGCGTGACTGCACAGCACAAGCGAGCAGCATTGCCACGAGCAGCAATGCTCGCTTAAATATTTTCGTTTTCATCTGATTTTGATTTAGATTGTTAACGTTCTTCATATCAACACGGCACATTGTTGCCGTTGTTATTGGCATTGTTGCACATGTGGCATAGCCTTTGTGGAAGGTGAGATGCCGATATTCCGTTGTGAGGTACAATTCGACCTTTCAGTTGACCGGACTGTGTCGGTGTTACACCTGGGTTAGTAGTTGGCGTACCTTTGGGGGGTGAAGTTTTTTTAGCCATGATATAAGTTAAATGTTAATTATAAAAAATTCTAATGTAACAAAGCACTACTCATGTCCATACGTCAGCGATGAGAAAATTTAAGGTTTAGAGTTTTTTCATCGTCATTATTATGAGGCAGAAGATTTGGTTAATCATAGCGTGCTAATGTAAAATTGTATCGCACTCTTGGTGAGAGAGCGACAATTCTATGCAAAAGTAGATAATTAGTTTATAATAAGCAAATATTACAAAGAATTTGTTTCATTTATAGCCATTTAGCAAGTGTATCGCTCTCTTACGAAGAGAGCGATATGTTTGCTAAACAAATTCAACTATAATTTCTTTAGGATTTTGGCTGTTAACTTGGTCGATGACGGAGGTGTCGAGCGAGTTGTGGAAAATCACGCGTATTGAGCAGCTACAAGCAACTTAAATCGTTTTTTTATCATTGTTTTTGCATTAGCCTCAGCCATTTCCGATAGCCCACGTAGGCTATCACTGTGTAGATGGCATAGAGCGTGGCATAAAAATATATGCCTTTATAAATGTACAGTGCCACGCAAACCGCATCAACAACCAGCCATGCCAGCCATTGTTCGGCATATTTGCGCGCCAACATCCACATGGCTATGATGCTCAGTGACGTTGTGAAGGCATCACTCCAGGGCACGCTGCTATCTGTGAAGTTGATAAGTATCTGTGCCATCGCTATCCACAGCACTGCCATGGCAAGCGCGAGCACCAGTGTTGTTCGTGCCGGGATGCGGCTGATTGGAAGCTCTGCCTTTTCTTTCTTTTTAAAATTAAATGTCCATGCTACGTAGCCATAAACTGCTATGAGCAAATAATAGATGTTTATGGCAAAATCGGCATACAGCCCTTTGTTGAAATATATCCACATCGAAATCATGGGCATCACCACACTGGCCAGCCAAACCTTGGCATTGGCTTGGTATTCCCACCAAAGGTAGAGAATACCAACACCAAAACCGAGTATTTCGAGTGCGTGTTGTGTGAGAAATTCAACAATCGCTGTCATATTTTTAGAATTTGAGTGTTACGTTTGCCATCACGTGTGCGGGTGCTTGTGCGGCATATCCGGCGTAGCGATAGATTGTTTTTTCGCCGTTGTCGCCAACGTAATATCCGGCTCCGGCATAACCGTTGCTGCAATATTTCTCGTTGAAGATGTTGTAGACGGTGCAACCCACGCGGAGTGACTTGATGCCGGCAAAACGAGTGAATGTGTAGCCAAGGTTGAGGTTGCTCACACAATAAGCATCGAGTGATGTTTCTTCGCTTTTTGCATTGTTCATATATTGTTTTGATACGAACTGAGTGGTGAGCGCAGCGTCAAGACCTTTGTAGTTGAAATTGAAGGCATTGTTCAGCACTACGTCGGGCGAAAATGCTATGGGTGTGTCACCATGCTCAATGGTGATGGGGTTGGTCCATTCGTCTTCGTAGACATACTCCACAAAGTTTTTAATGCGATTGCGTGAGAAGGTTGCATTGATGTTCCATTCAAACCATTTCACCGGACGCAATGCTGCTTGCAGCTCAATGCCCATGCGATAGCTGTCGGGAACATTCACGCTCAAGGCATTGCCGGTGTCAGAGAGCTCGCCGGTAGCAACCAATTGGTCTTTATAATCCATGTAATAGAGGTTAGCACCAACAGAGAAGAGTGAAGTGTTGTAGGCATAACCGAGTTCGTAGTCAAACAAACGTTCTGATTGGGGTGCATGGTTTGCATCTCCGTCAGTGAAGTTGTCGCGTGTGGGTTCTTTGTGTGCCACGCTCCACGATGCATACAAGCGGTGTGCATTGTGGGTGTAGTTCAAGCCAACTTTTGGATTAAAGAAATTCCAATGATGATTTACGTCAAGCACTGCGGGGCCAGAGATGTTGTAGTCGTAATTGTCTGATTGGCCTTCTATGGTGTAGTGTATATAGCGATATTGCAAATCGGCAAATGCTGACAGTTCACGAGTGATGTTATAGTCACCGCGCCAGTAGATGTTTGCATCGGTTTTTTTGCCGGTGTTGTCGTAGTAGTGTTGCAGCGGGTTGATAGAGCCCATGTAGTTTCTCACCCATGCAACTTGTCCGTAGTGGTTGCCGTTGAAGTAGTTGGCGGCACCGCCAATGGTCATCTTCAAATTGTTGTAGTCGTAGTTGAACGAGAATGTGCCGCCGCCAAAGCCGTTGTCGTTGTTCTTGAGGCGCACAAGGTCGCTCTTTTTCACTTTATTGCCATCGGCATCGATAAACGATTCCAACCCATACTCGGCAAGTGTGCGATTGGTCTTGTATTGTTCGTAGTAGCCATCATCTTTTGTGTAGTGCAAAGCTACGTTCATGCGCCATTTTTGATTGAGATATTGCGACAAATGCAATTGGAAGTGGTGTTGCACATAGTAGTCGTTTTGATTCTCATAGAAGGCTTTGTTGCCATCAGCATCGGTGTATTTGCCGCATGGATTGTAGCGACGGCCATATTCTTCCATTTCTTCTTTCGAAGCGTAGTCCCATGCCATATAGGTCTTTTCTTTGCCGCCAAAAGCGAGAAGTCGCACATTTGTGTTGCGGCTTGTGTATGCGGCTTGGCCAAAGTAGCTCCACAATTCTGATGCAGCGCGGTCAATGTAGCCGTCTGAACCGAGGTGGCTGAGTTTGGCATCGAATGACCAATGTCCTCTAATCAAACCTGAGCCTACGCGCAAACTTTCACGTTGTGTGTTGTACGAGCCATAAGCTCCGCTAAGTTCTGCATAGGGCACCACAGATGGCATATCTGTAGTCATGTTGATGCTACCGCCAAATGCACCTGCACCGTTTGTTGATGTTCCCACACCACGTTGCACCTGTATGCCGCGCAGTGACGAAACTATGTCGGGCATATCAACCCAGTACACGTTGTGACTCTCCGGGTTGTTGATTGGAATGCCGTTGGCAGTGACATTGATGCGCGATCCGTCTGTGCCGCGCAGACGCATTGAGGTGTAACCCATGCCGGCTCCGGCATCGCTGGTCGAAATAAGTGACGGTGTAAATTGAAGTATGAACGGCAAATCTTTACCGTCATTGTTCTTGTTTAGCTCTTGTTTTGTGATGTTTGTGAAGGCAACCGGTGTCTTTTCATTCGCTTTGTTTGATACGATGTCAATAGCCTTTAAATTAATTGCATTGTCATCTGCGTCTTTGTCGTCATTGGCACTGCTCTGTGCATAGCCCATCAGCGGGCATGAGGCGATGAGCAGACCATGCAATAGCAATTCTTTAGTCATGTCTCTTGTCTAATTTTTGGTTTAATTTTTGCAAAATTACAACATTCTGCTTTAATATACAAACCATTGAATTGCGCCTCTGATTTTTCAGCCTGTTACTTTACAACAAATGTGGTGAGCAGCGGATAGTGGTCTGAGAGATTTATCTTGTCGCGACGTATGTTTATTGGCTCTATGTTGCCGCGATACATCACGTGGTCTATGCAAAAATAAAATCGGTTGTGAAAATAGGTGTGCATATAGCCCAAGCCTATCGACCCGTGCACATCTTTCAAATCTTGATCTTCAAGTTGTCGCATGGTGTAGCACCCCGGCACATCATTGAAGTCTCCGCACACAATCACATTTGTGCCTCCGAAGTGCTTGATGTATTGCACCATGCGGTCTGCTTGCCGTGCACGGTCAACAGCTGCATTTTCAAGCTTAGTGAGCACCGAGTGGCGTGCATCGCTTATGCGCTCGCGGTTTATGTGCGACAAGCCTTTGAGCACATCTTTGTCTTTTTGGGTGAACTGAAATGAGCGCAAGTGCACGTTAAATATAGTGATTGGTTGGTCGTAGACATTTAAGCGATATGCTGCCAAATCACCTGAGCCATACGAGTTGTTTTCGTATCGCACATCGAGTGGCGTGACTTGATATTTCGACAATATCATTTGATTGTCTTGGCGCACAGAGTAGGGGTAGCGTGTGTTTAGCGAGTCAATTTGCTCTTGTGTGACGTGTGTCAGTGCCAACGGACAAAAATACTCAACTTCTTGCAAACACACCACATCTGCATCTGTCCTCAAAATGAACGACATTGTGGGGTTCACATCATCGGGATATTGCTCAGTGAGGTCTTTAAAGTCTATAACGTTCATGGTGAGCAACTTGAATGAGCGGCTGCGCTCGTCGTCATCACGCGGCTCGTGTGCTGAAAAGTGTATGGGAAATACTCTTAAAATGCTCGGCAGGCAGATGAGTATTACCGCCCCGGCAAATATCGCTGTGCGACGCCATGCTATCAAGTCGATGACAAGCACAACCAACATCACTATCGCAGTGATAGGCAAAACCAATGGCAGCACACCGGCTATCGGCTCGGTTGTCGGGTTGATGGTGCCGGCATAGGCTGAGGCTATCAGCGCCATAGCTGCAACAACATTTAGAGCAACAATAATAGCTGTGAGCACATTCCAAAAAAATGTTTTAACTTTTGATATGCTTGTGGCTTTATCCATTTATTTTATCTTATTTGATAGCTGAAACAAACGCGTTTTGTCGGCACTGCTGAGTGCGCTATGTCCGCTCTTTTTCACTTTTGCCAGCAAGGCGTCGAGCTCTGCTTGCTCCGTAGCGTCGAGCCCATGTTGTGCCGGCTTGCGAATTTCTGAGTATGAACGTTTTGCGTTGCTATAATGTTTTGCTATATCTTTCACTTGTCGTTGTTTGCGTTGCAACATTAATGCATAGATTGCTCCGGCAATTGCTCCGGCAAGATGTGCACCAATGTGGCCGTGTCCGGCTGATGTGGCATCTATGATAATAGTAAAAGCTATAACCGCCAGTGCCAGCCAACGCACTTCAACAGTGCCAAACAGCACCAATTGCACCTTTTTGCGCGCCAAAAGTATGCCGCACACTGCCATGATGGCCAATATTGATGCAGATGAGCCTATCAGCACTCCTTCGGCAAGGTGCAGCGCGCCAAGCAACATGAAACATGCCGCTCCGGCAAATCCACCTATCAGATAGGCAGCGGCCACCACACGCTCGGCTATGCCATAGCGCAACATGATTGTGCCAAAGCTCCACAACCAAAGCATGTTGAACAGCAAGTGTATCACTTGCAGCTGCGTGAACATATAGGCTATGGCCGTGTATATATGTGTCACGCCAAGCACCGGATTGGCCGGCAAGGCCAAATGCTCTATGATTAGTGACTGTGGCACTCCACATAGCACAACAATATTTGCTATCACAAAAATAACAACATTAAAGGCTATGAACCGCCACAATATATTATTCCATATATCTTTTACTGTCATAATCGCATGACTGTGTGTTGATTAGTACCAGCCGCTGAAGTTGCCGCGCTTTTTCCAATAGTATAGCATCACAAAGCCCACTATCATGCCGCCAAGGTGTGCAAAGTGTGCCACACCGTCATTCACACCTGCAGCGCCAAGAAATAGCTCTATCAAGCCATAACCCAACACCATCCACTTTGCCTTGATGGGCACCGGGATGAACATGATGTACATTTCGCGGTTGGGGTAGAGCATGCCAAAAGCCAGTAGAATGCCGAAAATCGCTCCGCTGGCACCGATGGTGGGCGAGTTTACAATTTGAATTAATGATTTAATTTCTTCGCTTGGCGCATAGAAATAACCTTGATTTTTTAGCATTTCCCAGCTAGTGCTGATAATTTCATTGTATTGTTCAGCTGAAAACATATTTTGATATTTCACCAACATTATTGCATATACGGCCATTTGCATAAGTGCTGCTCCAAGTCCGCATGAAATGTAGTAAAACAAATAACGGCGTGAGCCAAGCGTCCACTCAATGATGCCGCCAAACATCATCAGCGCAAACATATTAAAAAACAAGTGGGTGAACCCGCCGTGCAAAAACATATAGGTTATCAGCTGCCATGCACCAAAACCGGGCGATGAAATGTAGTGCAGCGCACCGAGGTTTATTATGCTATTTTGCGATGCGTAGGGCAATATACACATCGCCAACCACACAAGCACATTTATTATTAACAGGTTTTTCGTAACTGGAGGCATTTGCCTGAAAATGTTTCCAAACATATAAAATCGTTGATTTATTTTTGATATACAAAGATAGTCTATTTATGCCACTGTGTGGCGCATTTTAGCCATTTTTTTTGGCAAAAACCGACAAAAAATAGGAAAATCAAAGATATTTCAAAAAAAATTGCGCTTTTTTGCCCAAAAATTTTGCAGTATGAAATGTTTTTTGTACGTTTGCCACGTTAGAAATATAATTTTTAAGAATTCTTATAACATAATCTATCACATGAACAAGACAGAACTAATCAACGCCGTTGCTGAAAAAGCCGGCCTTACCAAAGTTGATGCTAAAAATGCTCTCGATGCAGTTGTTGCTGCAGTTTCTGATGCCCTCGCTAAAGGTGACAAAGTTTCTCTCGTAGGTTTTGGCACTCTTTCAGTTGTTGAAAAAGGTGAACGCACCGGTATCAACCCCCGCACTAAAGAATCTATCACCATTGCTGCTCGCAAAGTTGTTAAATTCAAACAAGGTGCTGAGCTCTCAGAAGCTATCAAATAATTTAGCTCAACGATTCACGATTTGAGGCGCTGTTGCGTCTCGCTTTAAAGCCGTGGCCTTTTGGTCGCGGCTTTGCTATTTTTATGCACGGTCTGCACAAAAAAAACAGCCACGGCGCAAATTGCACCGTGGCTGTTATAGTGATTGGTTGTGCTATGATTAGCCGCCAAAGTTATCGTAACGAATATTTTCGGGGGGCACACCAAGGCTGTCGAGCATGCTTTCTACTGCTTTACTCATCGGGCCGGGACCGCACATGTAGTATTCGATATCTTCCGGATTGTCGTGGTCTTTGAGGTATGTACCCATGATAACCTGGTGCACGAAGCCCGGAGTGTATTTCACACCGGCTGCATCGGCTGCGGGGTCGGGACGGTCAAGTGCCAAGTGGAAGTGGAAGTTGCTAAACTCTTTTTCAAGCTGCAAGAAGTCTTGCAAGTAGAACACCTCGTTGAGCGCGCGAGCACCGTAGAAGTAGTGCATCACACGGTCTGTGGTGTGAAGTGTCTTGGTCAAGTGCATGATTTGTGCACGCAACGGAGCCATACCGGCGCCACCACCTACCCACATCATTTCTGACTTAGAGTCGTAGTGCGGGTGGAAGTCTCCGTAAGGACCACTCATCAGCACCTTATCACCGGGCTTGAGTGAGAAAATATAGCTTGATGCAATACCGGGCATCACGTCTTGGAATCCAACTTCAGGTTTCGGCTTGAACGGCGGTGTTGCTATACGCACGGTGAGCATGATGCGGTCACCCTCGGCAGGATAGTTTGCCATTGAGTAAGCACGCACTGTGGGCTCTTCGTTGCGACATTTCAAACCGAACAAACCAAATTTCTCCCATGCCGGCAGATATTCTGCTCCGATTGAATTTTTATCAATGTCTTTATCGTAGTCCATGCTGTATGCCGGAATCTTAATCTGTGCATACGAGCCCGGCTCGAAGTGCATGTGCTCGCCGGGGGGCAGCGCAACGATAAATTCTTTGATGAAGGTTGCGACGTTGTTGTTTGAGATAACCTCGCACTCCCATTCTTTCACACTGAGCACCGACTCGGGCACTTTGATTGACATATCTTCTTTCACCTTCACTTGGCAACCCAAGCGCCAACCGTCTTTCATTTCGCGACGGCTGAAGTGCACGGTTTCTGTGGGGAGAATTTCGCCACCTCCGCTCACTACTTGCACTTTGCACTGGCCGCAGCTACCTTTACCACCGCAAGCCGAGGGTAGAAATACGTTTTGGTTTGCAAGTGACGAGAGCAAAGATGAGCCGGCGCTGACATTGATGTCTGTTTCGCCGTTCATTGTCACTTTCACGTCGCCTGTTTTCACTAAGTAGTGTTTAGCCACCAAAAGTATAGCCACCAAGGCCAGAGTCAGCACAAGGAAGATGACCACGCCGGCTCCGATTGTGAGCGAAGCGGTGTTAGCTAATAAAATGTATGCTGTATTCATTGCTTTATTGTTTTACTTATTGATGACACACTGTTAGAGTTTGATACCCAAGAAGCTCATGAAGGCAATACCCATCAGAGCTGTGAGGATGAACGTGATACCTATGCCGCGCAAGGGGGCCGGAATGTTTGAGTGTGAGGCCAAACGCTCGCGTATTGCTGCTATAGCTGTGATTGCCAACAGCCAACCGATACCCCAGCCGGCTCCGGCGCAAAATGCTGAGCCAATGCCGGGAAATTCGCGTTGCTCCATGAACAACGAACCACCGAGGATGGCACAGTTTACAGCGATAAGCGGCAAGAATATACCCAGCGATGCGTAGAGCGACGGGCTGTATTTCTCTACAACCATCTCAACCAACTGTGTCATCGACGCAATTACGGCGATAAACATAATCAGCGACAAGAAGCTGAGATCAACATCAGCATATTCCGGGCCTAACCATGTGAGTGCGCCTTGACGCAACACGTATGTTTCAAGAAGGTAGTTGATAGGCAAAGTCACGCAGAGCATGAATGTCACTGCCACGCCAAGTCCAAGCGCTGTGCGCACGTTTTTGCTGACGGCAAGAAACGAGCACATACCCAAGAAGTAGGCGAATATCATGTTGTCGACAAATATCGACCTAATGAACAAATTTAAGCTTTCCATATCGTTTATTCTTGTAAGTCTTTATTGTGACTGCGGTGCACCCAAATGATGCATGCTACTACTATCAATGCCATCGGAGGCAATATCATCAAGCCGTTGTTGGCATATCCGGCATCGTACAATGCTTGCGGCACTACTTGATAACCAAGCAATGTGCCACTGCCAAGAAGCTCGCGGAAGAAGGCGGTGATGATGAGGATGATTGCGTATCCTGCACCGTTGCCCACACCGTCAAGAAATGCCGGCCATGGCTTGTTGCCCATGGCAAACGCTTCAAGTCGGCCCATCAATATACAGTTGGTGATAATCAAGCCAATGAATACTGACAACTGCTTGCTCACATCGTAGGCAAATGCCAACAGAAGTTGGTTTACAATTACTACCAATCCGGCAACAACAACCAATTGCACGATGATGCGGATGTTGGTGGGGATGGTGTTGCGGATGAGCGAGATGATCACGCATGCAAATGCGAGTACGGCAATTACCGACATGCCCATCACTATAGCGGGTTCCAGCTTAGCTGTTACAGCCAAAGCCGAGCAGATGCCAAGCACCTGCACAATAACCGGATTGTCTTTTGACAACGGGTTAAACAACACTTGTTTATTACTTGTTTTTTCAGCCATGACGCGTTAGTTTCTAAGTGTTTTGAGATATGCTTCGTAGGGCTTCAGGCAATTGTTGAGCATGGCGCTAACTCCTTTTGAGGTGATTGTGCCGCCCGAAATGCCGTCAACATAATCTTCGTCGCCGGTGGGCTTTTGTCCTTTCTTCACAACTGCTACGGGCAGCATTTCGTCGCCCTTAAACATTTGTTTGCCGGGGAATTGGTCTGTGAATGCCGGTTTTTCAATCTCGGCACCCAAACCGGGAGTCTCGCTGGCATGAGCGAAATATGCGCCATAGACTGTTGAACCGTCGCTGTCGAGAGCAACGTAGCCCCAAATCGGGCCCCAAAGTCCGGCTCCGTACACGGGAAGTATGTATTTCAAACCCTTGTCTTTCAAGTCGCAAACATACACCGGCAACAAACGTTTTGCTGCATCGGCCTCTTTGCTTTGCACGGCAACGTCAACGTCAAATGCTTTGCCCTCAACTTTCTCGCCGGCCTCGTTGATAACGTATTGGTCGGTGATGTATTTGCTGAAGTCTTCTTGCACTTGGCCGTTCTCGGGTGTGATGTGCACGGCGGCGAGTATTTGCTTCATCTTGTCTGCATCAGCGTTTGCTTGCTGACGGCTCTTTAATGAGGTGGCAGTGATTGCAAGCGCGGCTCCGACTACCACAACAAGCACTATTATATAGATAATAGTATATACATTGCTTTGTTTCTTCATAATCTTTAGTCTTTAGCGAGTCTACGCATGCGACGACGCACGTTTGCTTGTACCACACACCAGTCTATCAACGGTGCCATTGTGTTCATGAGCAGCACGGCTAGCATTGCGCCCTCCGGATAACCGTTGTTGTATGTGCGGATGAGCACGGCCATCACGCCAATTAAAAATCCATATATATATTTACCGGTGTTTGTGCGCGCTGCTGTCACAGGGTCGGTGGCCATGAATACGGCTGCAAAGGCAAAGCCGCCAAGGGTCAACTGCTCAACAGGGCTGAGGAACGAACCGGGGTAGGTGGGTGTGGCAAATGTGTTGGCTATCCAACCCATCAGCAATCCGCCTACAACTACTGACAACATGATGCGCCAGCTTGCCACGCGTGTGAACAACAATATGGCTGCTCCGATAAGTATGCAGATAACTGATGTTTCGCCAAACGAACCGGGTATGAGGCCCACAAAGGCATCCCATGCTGAAATGATGCTGCCGTCTATGCCATGGAGCACAGGCGCTGCATCACCGGTTGAGGTGGCAATCTGTCCAAGCGGGGTTGCACAGGTAAATCCATCTGCTACCTCCGGACCAAATCCAAATATTTGGTCTGTGGCTACAAACACTTTGTCACCCGACATTTTTGCCGGATATGCAAAGAACAAGAATGCGCGTGCGGTGAGGGCTATGTTCACAATGTTATAGCCTGTGCCACCAAACACTTCTTTCGCAAAGATCACGGCAAAGGCTGTGGCTATGGCTACCATCCACAACGGTGTGTTGACCGGAAGTACCATCGGAAGTATCAAACCTGTTACCAGGAAGCCTTCTTGTATCTCTTCGCCACGCATCTGAGCTACGGCAAACTCAATGCCCAAGCCAACCACGTAGGTCACCACAACCATCGGCAAGATGGCTAGAAAACCGTAGAACAGTAGGCTCCAGAACGGAAACTCAGTGGCTCCCGCTGCCAGCCAATGCTGGTATCCGGCATTGTACATGCCAAAGATAAAACATGGCAGCAAAGCCAACACCACAATGATCATGGTGCGCTTCGAGTCCATGCTGTCATGCACATGCACAGTGCTCTTTGCCGCTGATGTCTCGTGTGGAGTGAAGAGGAATGTCTCAAAGCCGTCATACACTGAGCGTAGGGCATGCAGCTTGCCTCCTTCTTCAAACGAGGGCTTTATGCGGTCAAGAAAATTTCTTAGTGCTTTCATTTTCTTTATATGCTTTGTTTTTTGATTTTTAGCAGTGTGTTATTCTATCTCCTTGCGCAAATAGTCAAGACCTCCGCGCACTATTGCTTGCAGCGGCTGTTTTGACGAGTCTACAACCTCGGCAAGCGCAAAGTCTTCAGGCGCAACCTCATATATGCCCAGACGTTCCATCTCGTCGATGTTTTGGCTGTTTATGGCTTTAATGAGATATTCGGCCATGATGTCCATGGGCAGCACGCGCTCGTACTCGCCTGACTGTATCATGGCTCGGCGACCGCCAAGTGTGCGCGCATCGGGATTGAATATGCGTTTAAACCAACTACCCGGAAATGACGGACTCACACTCATCTTCTTGGGCGAAAGTGAGGCCCAACCCATAAATTCATCAACGTCATCGCCCTCGGGGATGGCTGTGATTTGTGTGTAGGGATAGTGCAAATATCCGTCGGCGCTCTCTTTGATGCCTGTCAGCACATTTCCGGCAATGATGCGTATGTGCTCACCGTTGTTGAGCTCTCCGTTGATGAGGCTGTCAAGTTTTGCACCTACAACGGTCTCGGCAATAAACGGAGATTTCACTTCCGAACCTGTCACTGCCACGCGGCAACTCCAATCAGCTGAGCCGTTTTGGGCAAGTGTGCCGATGCGATAAAGCGTCTCGGCTGTGAGTGCCCAAACAACTTCACCCTTGTTCACCGGCTTGATGTTGGCAATTTGCACTCCGGCCAATCCTGCAGGGTGGGGGCCCTTCACGTTCACCATCACAGCACCGGGCACGTCGGGCATCGCGTCTGCTTCGCGGCGGCTGATGTAGATCTTTCCGTCCGTGAGATGTGCAAGCAGTTTTACGGCACTCTCAAATACGGCTTTGTCTGAGGCTTGCCATGCTGTTGACACAGCAAGAGGCGCACTGTCGAATGCGGTCACGAAAATGTCGCGAGGACGCACATTGGGGTTAGGTACAATGTCGTACGGACGTTGACGCACCAGCGCCAAAAGTCCCGACTCGGCAAGTGTGTTGGCAATTGCAGCGGCATCGGCAAAATCTTCTTTGCCAAATGTGCGCTTTTCGTGCGAGCCATCAGCCTTCACTATCACACGCAACACGCGACGACGTTCGCCACGCACCACGTCAACCACGCTACCGGCCACAGGGCTCACTAGTTTCACTGCATCAACATCTTTGTGATGCATCAGGGCATCGCCGGCTTTCACTGTGTCGCCCGGCTTCACATCGACCTTCGCCAAAAATCCCGGATAGTCGTCGGGTGTCACGGCAACTTCGGCACACTCAACTTTGCGTGCTGCAGCCTCGGCACTAACACCTCCGGCAATTCGTAGGTCTAAACCCTTTTTAATCGTAATTTCCATGCGATATAAAATTGCAAATTATGATTTTACTGTGGCAATGACCTCAAAAAACATAATCATATAATATAATAATGTGTAATGATAGTATTGCCTTTTTTATTATGGCTTAAATTGTATTTATTCTTAGTTCACTTATTGTCTCGTTATTCACTCTTTTATTAGGCCGATTAGCGCCTTTTTTCGCTTCTCTACCTTTTAAGCTACAAAGATAACACTTTAATTATTATTACGCGATAAATTTTTTAAAAATATACATCTTTTAATGCGTTTTGAGTGCTATAAATTCTTAAAATCAAAAAACCACGCTTTATTGCATAAAAAAATCATCAAAATATTTTGATGTTATAAAACAAAATGATAATTTTGCAAGAGATTACCCTACTAATCTATCGACATAGTTATTAATGCAGCTAGCAAATCAACACGTTTAATCCGCATGAAGGGCACTCAACGAGTTTCGTGAGGCGGTGAAACCTTAACACTCTCTCATCTCGTTGAACTTAGCATTATTGTGAGCCGTAAACGCTACTAATCCTACATTGATTATGCCGCTTGGTGAGTATGAGTATTTTTACTTTCGTTTTAAAACATATTTATAATCAATCAATTAATATCAAATTTTCTAAATTTTTTATTTCAACAGTTTAAATTATGGAAGCTCAAAAGCCCAATGCTAAGGCTGCAACAGCCAAGGCTAAGAAAGAATCTCAACACGTTCCCGGCATTAAAAATGCATCTTGGGTAATCGTTTGCTGTTTCATCGTTGCTGTTTGCTTGTTCGTATTCTGGTTCGGCGCAGACTTGCACTTCGATGAAGAAGGTCACCCCCTCGATCTTTGGGGTACAGTTTATAAAGGTGGTTTCATCGTACCTATCCTTCAAACTTTGCTCCTCACTGTTATCGTGCTCTCAGTAGAACGTGGTATCGCTCTTTCTGCTGCTAAAGGTAAAGGTA
>CAYSLD010000041.1:0-14626 GCA_964431795.1 uncultured Bacteroides sp. | reverse complement strand
CACACAAAGTTTGAAAGAAGTGAACCAAATCATGGGTAGTTATGTTGGTATAGTACGATCTAATTTACGTCTTGACCGTGCTTGGAATCGTTTAGACCTTCTTTACGAGGAGACTGAAGCTCTCTTCAAGTGCTCAAAAGCCAGCCGTGAATTGTGCGAATTGCGCAACATCATCAATGTAGGCTACTTGATTATGCGTCAAGCAAAAGAACGCAAAGAAAGCCGCGGCCTACACTACACCGTTGACTATCCTCCGGTAAAACGTGAAATTGACTAATTTATAACGTAGGGGACACATTAGCTCTATGAGCAATGTGGCTCGTGTGCGCAGTGTCCCCACGTTTCTGTATTCTTACTTGCCCTGTGCAAAAATTTATTACATCAATGAAACGCTTGCAAATACTGATACTTGTTTTGTTGTCTACCTTGATAAGTATGACAGCATTTGCTGCGCCCAAAGATGAAGACTACATACCACCGAAAAGCGAACAACTTGAGCTGCACGAAAGCATATATCGCAGCTTCAACTACGTGGTTATTGACGGCGACACCTTGGTTTGCTTCAACCTGCGCCCGATAACGATATTCCCCAAACTAAAATTTAAAAACAAGAAAGAAGAGCAATTCTATTGGCGCACAGTGCGAAATGTGCGCATACTGTTGCCTTACGCAAAACTTATACGCGAAACATTGGTTGAAACCTATGAGTATATCGAAACATTCCCCACACAAAAAGAGCGCGAAGCATACCTCAAGCGCATGGAAAAGGAGATATACAAACAATACAAGCCCGTGCTCAAAAAATTCTCACGCTCACAGGCTAAGCTATTGGTGAAACTTGTGCAACGCGAAACCGACCAATCAAGCTACGAGATTGTGAAAGCCTTTCTCGGCAGCTTCCGCGCAACCTTCTGGCAAGGGTTTGGCAAGCTTTTCGGCGTTAGCTTGAAGAGCGACTTCAACCCATCAAAAAATCGCGAAGATTACCTTATAAATCGTATCGCCACACAAGTGGAACAAGGCACTTTGTAAATGGCACAAGAGCTTTCAATCGACAAAATATTAAAGAATTATGCAGCCTTCCTCACACTTGAACGAGGGTTGTCAGGCAACACACGCTCTGCCTACACCACCGACGTGCAAAAGCTCTGCGTTGCGCAAGATATAACCACCGAAAGCCAACTCGCTGCTGTCACCCCCGAAACCTTGCAAACATTCATGGCCGATATGCACGACCTTGGCATCAGCCCGCGCAGTCAAGCACGAATTGTGTCGGGACTCAAATCATTCTTCCACTATCTGCGCATGGAGCGCATCGTAGAGACCGACCCGACTTTGTTGCTCGAAAGCCCGCGAGTGGGCCGACATCTGCCCGAGGTGCTCTCTGTTGAAGAAATTGATGCCATGATTGCCGCAATTGACCTCTCCACACCCGAAGGCAAGCGCAATCGTGCCATTGTTGAAACAATGTATGGTTGCGGTTTGCGAGTGAGCGAGCTGTGCAACCTCGAAATAAACAACGTAAACCTCGACAACCGCTTTATCATAGTCACCGGTAAGGGTTCAAAACAGCGCATGGTGCCCATGAGCGAAATTTCTGTTGACCTCATTACCGACTACATTGCCAACGAGCGCGCCGACGTGCCCGTGAAATCAGGCGAAGAAGGCATACTGTTTCTCAATCGCCGCGGCCGTCGCCTGTCGCGAGTGATGATATTTTACATCATACGTGACCTCGCGGCCCTTGCCGGCGTGAAAAAAGAGGTGTCGCCCCACACCTTGCGCCACTCGTTTGCCACGCATCTGCTTGAAGGCGGCGCTAACCTCCGCGCCATACAGCAAATGTTGGGGCACGAGTCGATATCCACAACAGAAATTTATCTGCACATGGATAACACCCGATTGCGCGAAGAAATAATGCTGCACCACCCCCGCAACAACAAACTTTAAACATACTAAAAAATGCGATAGTAACACAATAAATCACAAATAAATACGTTACTAAGTAGTAAAATTATGCAGATATGAATACTATCGTTTTTGCAACAAATAATTCACATAAACTCGAAGAATTGCGACAAATTGTTGGCGATAAGCTCAATATATTGAGCCTCAACGATATAGACTGTCACGACGATATACCCGAAAATGAGCCAACCCTGCGTGGAAATGCCCTGGCAAAAGCACAATGGGTGAAACAACGCTACGGCTATGATTGCTTTGCCGACGACACCGGTCTTGAAGTTGACGCTCTCGACGGTGCCCCGGGTGTATATTCCGCTCGATATGCCGGCCCCGCTCACGATTCGCAAGCAAACATGCAATTGTTGTTGCACAACCTCGACGGCGTGCCCATGCAGCAGCGCACTGCTCACTTCACCACCGTCATTGCACTTATTATTGGCAACGAAACTCTTTATTTTGAGGGCAAAGTTGAAGGTCACATACTCCTCGCTCCCGACGGCGACGGTGGCTTTGGCTACGACCCCATTTTTCAACCTCTGGGTTGGGACAAATCATTTGCGCAAGCCACACCTGAGCAAAAAAATGCCATCTCGCACCGTGGCCGCGCCACCCGCGCTCTTCTTAACTACTTAATGAAATTATAAAAACTCAAATAATATGAAACACAGAATTATCGCTTACGCGTTCATGTTGTTGTCAGTCGTCATTGGCGGTGTGTGCACACAAGCACAGACTGTAGGCGAGTGGAAATTGTACTCTCTCTTTAACGGCGGTATTGACAAAGTTATTGATGCCAAAAACAAAGTTTACTATCTTTCGGCACAACGTCTATATTCCTATGACAAAACAAGCCATGAGACTTATAGCTATTCAACAGACAACGTGCTCAATGACACCAATATCACAAACATTTTTTACAATGTAGACAAAGGTTATCTTTTGGTGATCTACGACACTGCAAACATTGATGCCATTCTTGACAAAGACGACACGGTGGTCAACATGAGTGACATTGTCAATGCAAATCTCACTTACACAAAAACCATCAACGATGTGAAGTTTAAAAACGATCGCATTTACATCTCTACCACTTTCGGTTTGGTCGTTTACAACGATAACAAATTCACTGTTGTTGAGTCGGGCATATATGGCAAAAACATACAATACATTTGTTTGTCGCAAGACAAACTCTTGGCATACACCGACGAAAATAAATATTACATCGCCGATGCAACAGGCCATCTCAACACATTTGACAAGTTCGCACTATGGCGCTCGGGTGTGTGCAAAATGCTTGTTGGCACCGATAATGGTTTCTACGAATATGACGGTGCCACAAAAGTGATGACACTTCGTAAAATGGATTGGGAAACACCCGCAACGCTCGAGTCGGTGGTTACAGATATCACTCCGCTCACATACAATAAAAACCAAAACGGCGATTGCTACTTTGTGACAGCCTCTGAGATTGTCTATATCAGCGAGGCTGACGGCAGCATTCTCAATCGCGTGACTTTGCCTGAGGGCGTTGCTTCGCAGCAAATCGACTTTAGCAAAGATTTGTCATCTATCTGGGCCGGAGACGCCAGCGGCTTGGCAAACTACAACATTGCCGACGGCAGTGTGACTGTTCTTGCCGCCAAGTCAACTCCCGAAGCTATCACCTGCGACAACGTTGCTTATATCCGTCCCTCAAAAGACGGCTCACGTGTGTATATCTCAAATATCGGCACATCGACCTACAAATCAAACGTAGAAAGTTCTAACAGCGCTGAGTGGGTTGTGCAACGCACAGACTACATACAAGACGGAGTGCCTCACAATGCCGCTGTTTACGATGCATCAGCATATAAATCGTGGGTAATAAAATATCGCACACAAAATAACAGCACGGCCATGTATGGTGGTGTGGGCCGTTTTGATGTTGACCCCAAAGACCCCGAACGATATGTTATCGCTAACAACTTTGAGGGCTTTTACGTTGTGAAAAACAACGAGGAGGTTGGTCGTTTCGATAGCGAAAATATGAACATTTCAAACTGGTATAGCCCAACTTCAGCACGTGGCGCTTTCGCTTTTAATGTAGAATTTGACCCGCAAGGCAACCTTTGGTGCGGCTATTGGCCTTATAAACTCCCTAACGGAAAAGTTAACACAACCGGTGAATATGGCCCGTATTTAATGCTTCCGCGCAAATATCTTGACGGAGACCTGTCAGCCGTAACAAAAGATTGCTGGCAAGACTCTAAGCACAAAGGCGTTGATATTGGCAATAAGGACATGGGTTCGCTCTTCTGCAAACACTCAACAATATGGTTCACTTGGCATGGCGCTTGGCAAAACACACTTGGTGTTTACCAAACACAAGGCACATACGATGACGTGAGCGATGACGTTTATTTTGAACTTGAAGACCTCAAAGATACAGATGGCGGCACATTCAAACCCAACCGTTGGATTTGCGCTGCCGAAGATCAAAACGGTGCCGTTTGGTTTGGCACAACTTCAGGTGTTGGTGTGCTTTCGAAACCGGCTGAAGTGACTGCTTCAACACAAATAGCTCGTCCCAAAGTGCCCCGCAACGACGGCACTAACTATGCTGATTATTTGCTCGACTCTGAACAAATCAACGACATATCTGTTGATGCTGCAAACCGCAAGTGGATTTGCACCGAAAATTCAGGCTTGTATTGTGTGAGCGCTGATGGTAGCGAAATTATCGAAAACTTCACTACTGACAACTCTCCGCTGCCCTCAAACACTATTTATTCAGTGTATTGCGATCCCAACAGCAACCTCGTTTATGTTGGTTTGTCGTCAGGTTTGATGACATATCGCACCACAACAGCTCCGGCGCAAAGCGACTACTCAGCTGTGTTGGCTTATCCCAATCCCGTGCGTCCCGAATACACCGGTTGGATTAGCATTTCAGGCCTCATGGACAACTCGCTTGTGAAGATTGCCGATGCATCGGGCAACGTGGTTTATCAAGCACGCTCAAACGGCGGTATGGTTGTTTGGGATGGCTGCAACCCTGACGGCTCGCGCGTGAATACCGGTGTATATCTCGTGCTCGCTTCTGAAAACGAAAACGACAGCGCTACATCTGTAGTTACAAAGATATTGGTAGTGAAATAATCACGCCAAGTGAAAAATAATCGAGGGGTGTGCTGTCATGGCGCACCCCTCTATCTAAATTATTATTAAACACTGCATTATGGACAATAATTCTCCGCTAAAGTATAATGATGAGCAAGACCGCTCGCTGGGCCTTGCCGGAATGGCTATTTCAATGGTTGTGTGGGAAGGCGAAGATAAATTGGCTGCTATTTCTATTGACAACCCCATGGGTAAAGGCATAGAGCTGGCTCCGGAGGTGCGCTTTGCCGGCAACCCGCATTTCTCACCGCGTTCTATCTGGCAACAACAAGTGAAGCATCTTGAACTGGCTGCAGCCATGATTATGGGCAATGCTATGTGTCGTGCTTATGTGTTGAAGGGTAAGCCTATATCAAGCAAGGTAAACGCTTCGCTCAAGGCTCTTGTGCGCGACGAGGCTCTCTCGGTGTGCTCGCTTGAGGACGATGAGATTGATGCTATCTTTGCTAAGACTTACAACTACGTGGAGCGTATGTTCACTAATAACGACATAGCTGAGTTGGCTCGACGTTTTGCATCAGAGCTTTGCGACAAACGCACCATGAGCGCTGCCGAGGTGATTGAGCGCTTGCGTGCACTCAATCGCGTAATCTAGCGCGCGGTGCTATCAAGCGTTGAATATTTTATCAATAATAGAAAGATTGGGAATGAAGCCGAGACGTGCGGCCCTGATTTGGGGGTAGGGCTCGCAAGGATATTCGGCGAAGTTGGCTTTGCGCAAGTCAACAACGTCATCAGGGTTGATATTGGGCGGGAGTGTGGCACTCACACGTGTGCGTGTGCCTAAAATTTCGCGTATAACGGCATCAATTGCTGCCAGATGGTTTACCAGTTTGGTGCCGGGCACTTGTGCCGTGAAAAAGGGTTTAAATCTATCGAAATAGTATTCAAAGAACGGTGTGCGACCATAGGCGCTCTCTATAGCTCCGCGTTGCACATCCCACCAATTGCCGTGTGCTGATATAGTGACATCGCTCCAACGCTCCGTGCCGGCGCTGTGGCTGACGGGCAGTGTGAGCGTCAGCACTCCGCGTGTGTCGGCTATGTTAGTGCGGTGCACGCTCTTTTGACGTTTGTCGTAGCGCATATCATAGTCTATCACCACAAGGTCATAAGCAGACATGGCTGTGTAGTAGCCTACACAGCCAAGATATTGTGGTGGAAATATTGCTACTCTCATTCTTTGTCGGGGTTAGCGGAGCGCAGCACGCGGTTCCAGCGCACACCACCGTCAAACATGCTACGGTCGCGGTCAAACGAAATGAGCACAAACATCGGAGTGCCCACGATGTGGTCTTCGGGCACAAAACCCCAGAAGCGTGAGTCTTGCGAGTTGTCGCGGTTGTCACCCATCATGAAGTAGTAGTCCATCTCAAAGGTGTAGGTTTTGGCGGGTTTGCCGTCAACGTATGCTTGACCGTTTTTGAAGTATGAGTTAGTGTGATGTTCGTAGTTGCGTATCACACGTTTATATGTGAGCCAATTTTTGGCATTGAGTTCAACCGTAAGCCCTTTTTTGGGTATTAGCAAACCTTCGTCGCCACCGTAGTTTGAGAGTGTCCAGTTGGTGGCAACGCCTTCGGGGAATATGTCTTTTATGTCGTAGAGTCCGAATTGGTTCACTTTGGCATAGTCGCTCATTTTATTGTCAGTGACCAAGCTCTTAATCATGCTCTTTGTGAGCGGAAGTATGTACAGATAGTCTGTGTCTGAAGCTTTGGGCAGCAGCTCGAGAAAGCGTTCGCGGAACGTGGGCTCGGCAATCATTTGCACATCCGACTCGGTAATTTCCAACTCATGCAATTGGTCTGCGTCGAGCGGGCGTTGCATGGCTGCCAAGTAGTTGTATTGCACATTCTCGGGCTGTTTTTGTGGTTTGCCGTTGATGTAGATAATGTCGTCTTTGATTTTCAGACGCTCACCGGGCAGGCCCACACAGCGTTTCACGAAGTTGGTGCGGCGGTCAACGGGGCGATATACAATGTCGCCGAATTTCTCTTTGTTGCGTTTTAACTCTTCGCGGCCGTAATTTTTCACGAGTATGTCGTAGTATTCGGGCGACTCCTCATATTTCGTGGCCACGGTGTCGCCGGCGGGGAAGTTGAACACCACAATGTCGCCACTCTCCACGTTGCGCAAGCCTTTCAGGCGTCGGTAGCTGTTTTCGGGCACCGAAGTGTAGCTGTTGCAGTTGAGTATGGGCAGTTTGTTGTGTACCAACGGGAAGTGTATGGGTGTGATAGGCACGCGTGGACCGTACACCATTTTGTTCACCCACAAATAGTCGCCGGTGAGCAAGGTTTTTTCGAGTGATGACGATGGAATTTGGTAGTTTTGACCAAAGAAGTTGAACACAAAATACACGAGTATGAGCGCATAGACAATGGCGTCAACCCAGCTCATCACCGAGCGTACGGCTGTGTTTTTGCTTTTCTTCCACCATGTGAAGGGAATGTATCCGGTGATATAAATATCAAATAGCAGGGGCAAACCGAGCAAGAACCAATAGTTATTGAGCCAAATCACCCACGCAATGTAGAGCAGAGCTACTATGGCAAAGCGTATGCGACGTGTGGTTTTTGTTGAACGGCAACGGAGCAAGAAGTCTTCAGAAAAACTTGCATTTCTGACAGATATAGAGTTTTCGGCTACCTCTGAATTTGAGCCTTGTATGGTCGGTTTGTTATTATTTTGTTCTTCCATAATTTTGAAAAGAGAAATATCTTGCAAAAGTAGCAACTTTTTCGGCTATTACCAAAAAAGTTGCGCATATTATCATCGTTTTCAGAGGAATGGGAAAAAGAAGAGATGTATGCTGCGGCTGAGTGTGCCCCGCAGCGCTTTGTTGGCTTTGGTGATTTGATTTTCTACGGTTTTTGTAGAGATGCCCAGTTGTTCGGCTATTTCGCTGTGCGAGAGGCCGTCGCGTTTGCTGAGTAGGAACACTGCGCGACATTTCTCGGGCAAGGCATCTATGGCGCGCCAAAGTGCTGCATCGCGCTCTGAGGTGTCGATGTCGTCAGCGGCAACCTCTTCGCACATATCCAAGTTGCAAGTGTCGATGCGACTGCGCAGCCTTGACACTGCCAAGTTGTGAACAGTGCGATACATAAATGCTTTGAAATTGGCCACCACAGCCTTGTCGTCACCAACAAGGTGCCACACACGTTCAAAAGCATCTTGCACCACGTCTTCGGCCTCGGCATTATCGGCGACAATGCGCAAGGCATACATGCTCAGCGGCAGGTAGAGTGTGTGAAAATGCTTTTCAAATTCTTTTACGGTCATTCGCTAGTTTAGAGTGTCGAAAATGCGATTGCGGGCTATCAAGCAAGCACCAATCAAGCCGCCTTCGTCGCCATGGCGTGACAATATTATTTTTGTGTCTTGGCTGACAAGGTTGAGCGAATACAAGCGCACTGCGGTGCGCACCGGTTGCAGCAGATAGTCGCCGGTAACGGCAAGCACGCCGCCGATTATCACTTTTTCGGGGTTGAATACGTTTATCATGCCGGCCAGCCAGCGCCCCAGGGTTTTGCCCATCTCTTCAACCACTTCAATTGCGAGTAGGTCTTCGCGCTGCACGGCTTCGAGTGCATCGTCGAGGGTGATTTTGCCGTTTTTCTCGTAGCGGTCAGCAATGACTGAGTTGGCTCCGGCTTGTAGGCGTTCGGTGATTTTGCGCACCAGGGCCGAGCCTGATGCTTCTGTCTCTAAGCAGCCTTTTTTGCCGCAGTGACAAATCACTTCGTTGTCGCAAGTTACCATGTGGCCAAATTCGCCGGCAAATCCTGATTTTCCGGTCACTATTTTGCCGTCAATGATGGCGCCGAGGCCAAGGCCCCAGCTGAGGTTTATGAATAGCAGGTCGCGCTCGTCGCGACGTTGGTTGCATAGATATTCGCCGAGAGCCATGGCGCGAGTGTCGTTCTCAATGCACACGTGGGCGTTGAGCTTTGTTGAGAGTATTTCGCTGAGGGGCTCTTCGTCGAAGTTGTAGCGGCTGTAGCTATGCCCGGTTATGGGGTTCACACGGCCCGAAATGTTTACGTTTATCATTGCTATACGCTCACGAGGCACTGACAGCGAGTTGAAAAACTCGTTGATCATTTGGCACAAGTTGTCGAGTGAGGCGGGCGTATTTTCGTAGTTGAACGGAAGCTCATCGGTCTTGGTTACCATTTGACCGGTGAAGTCAACGATGCCGCACGACACCGAATTGTTTTTGATGTCTACGCCGCCAAAGTAGCATGACTCGGGGTTGAGTCCGTAAAGAGAAGGATGTCGGCCGCCGGCGGTTTCGAGTTTGCCGCGCTCAATGATGAGGCCGGCTTCGGTCATTTCTTCTACTATTTTTGTCACTGTAGGTATACTCAAATTAAGCTGTCGGCTGAGCTCTGCGAGAGTTGCGAAGCCATTTTGAATATAGAATGCGATAACTTGTTTTTTTACAATTGTGCTTTTTGTGTTTCTTTCAAATTCTTCGAATAGCGTCATAGCAGTAACGGGGTATTATGATTTGTGCTGCAAATTAAATAAATTATTTTCATATTACCAAGACAATTTAAAATTAATTTACAGCGGTTTAATGCAATTTTACTTTAAAATTGCAAAGGACTATACGCTACCGTATGCGGCGAGGGTGGCAAGCCTGTCGGCTGTGAGTTGAGCTTGCAGGGCATCGAGGCTGTCAAACTTTTGCTCGGTGCGCAGGTGAGCAATAAATTGTATGGTGAGCGAGGCGCTATATAGGTCGCCGGTCCAATCAATGATGTTCACTTCGATGGTTTGGTTGCTGCCGGTGCTGACTGTGGGGCAGGTGCCTATGTTGACCATCGCGGCATAGCGCGTGCCGTCAATCTCGGTTGCTGCGGCATACACCCCCGGAGCGGGCACCAATCGTTGTTTGTCGGGCTGCAGATTTGCTGTGGGAAAGCCGATGGTGCGGCCCAGGTGTTTGCCCGACACCACTTTGCCTTGCAGCGTGTAGGGGCGGCCCAGCAAGCGGTTGGCTGTGGCTATATCTCCGCTCTGCAACTCACCACGCACCGACGACGAGCTGATTTGC
Organism: uncultured Bacteroides sp.; assembly: GCA_964431795.1. Taxonomy (GTDB): domain Bacteria; phylum Bacteroidota; class Bacteroidia; order Bacteroidales; family Muribaculaceae; genus CAG-873. Next base: position 4,434 of record CAYSLD010000041.1, on the reverse strand, counting down.
ACATCGAGCGTGCTGTCGCACATTTGTTGCTCGCGAATTACGTCAATGCCGCACGCTGCGCCGAGTGCTTGATATTGCTCAAACTCGCGCACACCGTCCGAGCCGAAGTGGTGATTGTAGCCCATAATCAGTGCCGTGACGTTATATTCATCGTGCAGCAACTGCATGAATTGGGCTGCCGTTTTTGTGCGTAGTGATTGGTCAAAATTCAGCTCTACGACAGTGCCGTTGTCAAGTCGTTGCTCTATGAGGCGGCGACGGTCGTCGTATGAGGTTAGCAATTGAGGCGCTTTGGCCGGACACACCACGGCCATGGGGTGGGGAGTGAATGTCACCACCATGGGCGCAAGCGAGTGAGCGCGGGCATAATCGTTGAGCCATGCAAGGAGGGCTTGATGCCCGCGGTGCACACCGTCAAACATGCCTATTGTTGCTACGTATTTTGGTGCGTTGGTCATGCCAAATTGAGTTGTGCAAGGATGTCAATAAATTCGGTGCCAACGGCTACTTGTGCAGCTTGCCAACCAAGGGCGCGGGCTGCATCGCAGTTTGCCGCCGAGTCGTCGAGAAATAGTGTTTCAGCCGGATTTATGCCGAGTTTTTTTGCTGCGTAGTCAAAAATTTCGGCTTTCGGCTTGAGTGCTTTAGCCTCAAACGAGGTCACCATGCCGTCAAAATAGTCTTCGCGTGTGCGGCCTTCTTTGGTAAATTCGGCGGCAATCTTACTGTTCCACATGATGCTGTTGGTGTTTGACAACAGATAAATTTTGTATTTGCCGCGGAGTTGTCGCAGGTGCTCAAGTCGCTGAGCGGGTATGCCGGTCAAAAAGCAATTGAAAGCGTAGTCAATATCGGCATCGGTGACATTGCCGCCAATCACGGCGCGCATTTGAGCGTGAAACTCGTCATCGCTGATAGCACCGCTTTCGAGAGCCTCAAACGGGCCTTGTTGTGAGTATTCGCCGAAATATGATAGAGCATCTTTGAGGCCTATGCGAGTGAAGGCGGCAACACAATTTTTCTTTTCAATGTCCATTATCACGCCTCCGAGGTCAAATAGCAAATTTTTTATCATTTGGATTTATGTAATTTATATATATTTGATTTTCAGTGCAAAGATAACGATTATTTAGCACAAAATTCCACTTTTTTAGAAAAAACCGCTGTAATGGTTTTGTTATCCGCATGAAAATTTATAACTTTATCGCCGTAAAACCAATAACCTAACGTCCCCATGACCAACATAAGTGATTTAAAATCGCATCGTTATTGCGTGATTATGTGTGGCGGCATTGGTAGCCGCTTTTGGCCTTACAGCCGCACGGATCGCCCTAAACAGTTTATTGACTTTTTCGGCACCGGCCGTTCTCTCCTTCAAATGACCTTCGATCGTTTGGTCCCGGTTGTGCCTAAAGAAAACATATTTGTCGTTACAAACGAAATGTACGCCGACTTGGTGCGCGAGCAGCTGCCCGAAATTGCCGAGGCAAACATGCTGCTTGAGCCCTCACGTCGCAACACTGCCCCATGCATAGCGTGGGCCTCATGGCACATTTCGGCTCTCGACCCCGAGGCTTCGGTGATTTTTACGCCCAGTGACCACATGATCACCCGCGAGCGCGAATTTGAGGCTGCAATCATCAACGGCTTCGATTTTATCGAGAAAAACGACGCTCTGCTCACTCTTGGCATTAAGCCCACCCGCCCCGAAACAGGATATGGCTACATACAAGTTGGCCAGCGCTTTGACGGCGACATTTGCAAAGTGAAAACTTTCACCGAAAAGCCAACCCGCGAATTCGCTGAAATGTTTATCTCTACCGGCGAGTTTCACTGGAACTCAGGCATATTCATGTGGCGAACATCTACCATACTTAAAGCGTTTAATGAATATGCACCCGAAATTGCCGCAACCTTTGCCGACGGCGCCGCAGTTTATGGCACCGACAAAGAGACAGAGTTCATTCAGCGCGCATTTCCCGCTTGCCAAGCAATCTCTATCGACTATGCCGTGATGGAGAAAGCTGCAAACGTATATGTAGAACTTGTGACTTTCGGTTGGAACGACCTCGGCACCTGGGGCGCACTCTACGATATGTCGCCCAAAAACCGCGATGCTAACGTAGCCTCAAGCTGCCGCTCTCTCGCCTACAATGCCACCGGCAACGTCTTTGCCGTATATGGCGACAAACTCTTGGTGGTGAAAGATTTGCACGACTACATCATCGCCGACTCTGACGACGTGCTGCTCATCTGCCCCAAGGCCGACGAACAGTCTATAAAAGATATGGTGAAAGATGCCAAAGTGAAATTTGGCGACAAATATCTATAAAATAAATAGTTATGGTGAAATGTGCCGACATACTAACATTCACGCGCCGATGCCTGGCCTTGGCGCTCGTGGCTTGTGTGTGTATCGGCTCGTTCGCCCAATCTGACGATTACAACCGCTTGTCAACAAAGGCAGCTCGGTTTTTCGATAACCACGAGTGGCTAAACGCAAATGCAATGTATCTGCTCATGCTCGACGAGCGCCCCTTGGAAGTGTCGACCTACAGCCACGCCATTGTGTCGAACATTATGGTCGGCGACACCATCTCTATGGGCAACCTCCTTGAGCAATCTATGCAAAACAACGTGCCCTTCGACTCGCTGCTCAACTCGGTGCAACACGTCAGCTTGCAACTGGGCAGCAGCGACCTCTACGAGCGCGTGCTGCTCACCTCGCGCCAACGCTTTTCGTGGCTGTCGCGCGGCATAAATGCATATTTGCTCAAGTATTACGACTTTCGCAACAATGCGCCCGAAATCATTCGCTATGCCAAAATCATGCTCGCCGGTATGCCCGACGACATCACATTCCAGCGCCAATTGGCACGCGGATACATGCTCAACAACCAACCCGAATATGCCGTGGAGGTGTGGTTTAACATCATCGAGAAAAACCCCGAGCACTACGACACTCTCATCGACATTGCAAGCTACTTCGAAGATACCGGCGAGCACTCTCGAGCCATCACTTATTGGCAGCGCGCATACAAAATCAGGCAAACTCCATACGTCAAAGCTATGCTAAACTAGCATTTTTGCCCTTTTATGTGCCACTCTCCCCAATAAATTTGACCATAACAATAAAAATTCGTATTTTTGCCAAGATAAACTTAAAACTCTAAACATATTACCATAATTTATGGCACTAAAATATAAACGCGTACTCCTCAAACTCAGCGGCGAAAGCCTCATGGGTAACCTCGGCTACGGCATCGACACTGAGCGCCTCGCTCAATATGCCGAGCAAATCAAGCAAGCCGCTCAAGCCGGCGTGCAAGTGGCTATCGTTATCGGTGGCGGAAACATTTTCCGCGGCCTCAGCGGCGCTGCCAAAGGCTTTGACCGCGTCACCGGCGACCAAATGGGCATGCTCGCTACTGTCATCAACTCACTCGCTCTGCGCTCTGCCCTCGAAAGCATCGGCCAAAAAGTTACCGCTTTCACAGCCGTAAATATGTATCCCATCGGCGAACACTATTCTAGCCGCAAAGCCATCGACGCACTCGAGCGCGGCGAAGTTGCAATCCTCGCCGGTGGCACCGGTAACCCCTACTTCACAACCGACACCGGCTCGTCACTCCGTGCCGTTGAGGTTTGCGCCGACGTCATGCTCAAAGGCACTCGCGTTGACGGCATTTACACCGCCGACCCCGAAAAAGACCCCACTGCAACTAAATTCGACTCTATCACTTACGACGAAGTTTACAACCGCGGCCTCAAAGTGATGGACCTCACTGCTACGGCGATGTGCAAAGAAAACAACATGCCTATCATCGTTTTTGACATGGACACCCCCGGCAACCTCGCTAAAGTCCTTGCCGGTCAAAACATTGGCACGCTCGTTTATCGCGACGCCAACTAATACCGACTGTATCAACACATTTATAATTCCCCTCAAAATCTTTTCGATTATGACCGACCCAAAAACCTACCTAGCTCCCGCCGAAGAAAAGATGGAAATGGCTGTAGCTTACCTCGACGAATCGCTGTCGCACATCCGCGCCGGACGTGCTAATCCGAAACTCCTCGACGGCATCCGCGTCGAATACTATGGCAGCGCTGTGCCCATCAGCAATGTAGCTAACATCAGCACCCCTGATGCTCGTACTATCGCTATCACTCCCTGGGAAAAACCAATGTTCAAAGAAATTGAACGCGCTATCATCAACTCTGAACTTGGTGTGATGCCCGAAAATAATGGCGAAATCATACGCATCTCTATCCCCCCATTGACCGAAGAACGTCGCAAACAACTCGTAAAACAATGCAAAGCCGAGGCTGAAACCGCGAAAGTCAGCGTGCGCAACGCTCGCCGCGATGCTATCGAAGGCCTCAAAAAAGCAGTCAAAAAAGGCATGCCCGAAGACGTTGAAAAAGATGCCG
>CAYSLD010000040.1:0-15201 GCA_964431795.1 uncultured Bacteroides sp. | reverse complement strand
CGCAACTTTTCGCTTCGCGCGACTACGTTGTGTATGTGCTCAACCCCAGTGGTACTACCGGATACGGCCAAGAATTTGCTGCTCGCCACGTGAATGCTTGGGGCGATTATACTGCTAACGACATCATCGAAGGCGTCAAAAAATTTGCTGACGAACACCCATTTGTCAACAAAGACAAAATTGGTTGTATCGGTGCCAGCTACGGTGGTTTCATGACTCAATACTTGCAAACTCTCACTCCCATGTTTGCCGCTGCAGTTTCGCATGCCGGTATCTCTAATGTCACTAGCTATTGGGGTGAGGGCTATTGGGGATACAGCTACAATGCTGTCGCTGCCGCCGATTCTTATCCCTGGAGCAATCCCGAACTCTTCACCAAACACGGTTCGCTCTTCAATGCTGACAAAATCAACACCCCGCTGTTGCTGCTTCACGGCACCGCAGACACTAACGTGCCTATCGGCGAAAGTATTCAGCTCTTCAACGCTCTCAAAGTGCTCAACAAACAAGTTGAATTTATTAGCGTAGACGGCGAAAACCACTACATCAGCGACTATCCCAAACGCATACTTTGGCACAACACCATCATGGCTTGGTTTGCTAAATGGCTGCAAGATAGCCCTCAATGGTGGGATGACCTTTATCCCGAACGCAAAATGTAATCTCTCGGATTATTAACATATTGCACAAAAAAAACGCGCTCCGTCACTGCGAAGCGCGTTTTTTTGTGATGTATAACTGTGATTAGTAAATCAGTGTGCCCGACAAGCACCAGTAACTGTTGCTACCGCCTTCGGGTGCACCTTGCGGTATCTTCACTGTGATAGTGTGTTCGCCGGCTTCCAAGTCACCAAGATAAATATATTCGGGATTGGTAACTGTGCCGGGGCACCAGTTAGAACGGCTCAAATCAGATGAGCTCAAACCGTTAGAGAAATTACCTGAGCACGGATTGTTGTTGCGATATGTGCCGCAGTCATCGCGCCAAGGTACAAAGGTGATGACTTTGTTGCCGTCTAACAATATTGTGTTGGGCTTTTGATTAAATTCATCGCCATTGCTCCATCCGCCGTGGCCGGTTGTCAAATAATACAAACGTGCATCGGGAGCGGCCTCTGTGAGCGTAAACTTAACTGTCAATTGATCGTCAAGCAAGAACAAAGGATAGGGTTGGCCTGCTTGCTCCAAGTAGTTAACAGTGTTGAACAAGGGAACGGTGTGATATACTTTGCGATTTTCGTCAGGATAATATTTCAAACGAAGTGACACGCGGTGACCTTCTGCATCCCAGTTGCCAATATATGCACCTACCCAAACTTCGCCAACAAGTCGCTCTGACAATGCTGTGACTTCTGTCTTGTAAAGCACTGAGTCAACCCATTCTTGTCCGGGCACGCGGTTGTGATTGAAATGACGCACACCAAAGCCGGTGAAGAAACGCATCAATTCCATGGGCACTTGATATTTGGGTGTAGATACCAAGCCGTGATAATCGGTGTCGCCTGATTTGAATGACGGCACTGAATTGAGGTCGCGCATTGCATCGATAAATGATTGTGCTTTGTCGGTAGGTATCATAAATACTGAGCCGGTGCGGTCATAAGCATCGCCTGCTGAATATTGCACCAATTCGGCAAATACATCGCGGTCTGCCACGTTTTCGGGCAATTTCACTTTTTTCATTATGATAGTACCACCGCCGGCGCTGTAGCACACATTGTCCTCAAGATTATCTGCCAACTTGCTACCGTCAAAGCGGATGGGTTGTTGGTCGAAAATCGACACTGTGAGCACTCCACTTTGGTTGATGCGATATTGATAGTCATAGCTCTCAAGGTGTTTGCCCCAATCGTCTGTCCAAATTGAAGGCTCGCTTTTGAGCGGTGTGAGCAAGGTTGCTTCTTGCACTGTGTCACCATTGCGCACCACGCGTAGCACCAAACCTTCGGGCACGCCTACGTTGGGTTGGGGTGTGCCTTTAAATGACACTGCAGTTGTTGCCCAAATGTCGATGGTGTTTGAATTTACCGAGGTGCGATAAACCTTACAAGGCAATCCAAGATATGTTTCTTCTCTCAATTCTTTGAGATTTTTGCCTATTTCAAACGGTGTTGACGATGAAATAACTTCTCCGCTGGGCAATTCAGCGCGGCGCAACGACTCATTCTTGCTGTAGTCAAGAAATGTTTTTGCAAATGGTGTTGATGTCGGTCTTGCCTTTGTTTTTGAGGCATTGTCCTCTTGAGGCACTTGGTCGCTCAAATCAACATTGGTCAATGCTGCATGATCGCCAACAATTGTCAACTTCATGCCGTTCGGCGAAATTTTTCCTTTGTACGATGACCGATAGGTAACTTCAACGGCCTTCGCTCCTTTCAGCTTTTTTACGTAGTTTTGCGCGCTCGCTGCCATTGTCACTGAGGCAATTAAGCTCAAGCATACTACCACGCTCTTTAAATGTTTCATAATTTGATATATGTTTGGTTTAGTCTTAGTGTTAGAAATGACTTTCCAAATTTACAAAAAAATCTATAAACAGCAATAAAAAACGCGCCCCTAAGTGATTGTTGGGGCGCGTTTGAGTCTTTATTGTGTGTGTTATTACAATTGTGTTGCAGGATTGAGGTTTGCTGCTTCGATGTCTTTAAAGTAGCGATAGGTCGATACTTTAAGTTCTGCGCAAGCATCTTCGTCGGCAACAATAATTGCTTTTTGGTGCATTTGAAGTGCTGAAATTGTCCACATTTGGCTGATGCCACCTTCAACACCGTGTTGCAATGCACGTGCTTTGTTGTATCCGTTCACAATGAGAAGTACGCTCTTTGCGCTCATCACTGTGCCTACACCTACGGTGAGTGCTGTTTTCGGCACAAGATTTACATCGTTGTTGAAGAAACGTGAGTTGGCAATGATTGTGTCTTGTGTGAGAGTTTTCATGCGAGTGCGTGATGTCAATGACGAGCCCGGTTCGTTGAAGGCAATATGGCCGTCAGGACCTACGCCACCCAAAAACAAGTCGATGCCACCGTATGAGGCAATCTTATCTTCATAGCGACGACATTCTGCTACGGGGTCGGCTGCGTTGCCGTTGAGAATGTTCACGTTCTCGGGAAGAATGTCAATTTGATTGAAGAAGTTTGTCCACATAAATGTGTAGTAGCTTTGCTCGTGGTCGCGAGGTATGCCGCAATATTCGTCCATGTTGAATGTTACTACATTTTTGAACGATACTTTGCCTTGCTTGTTGAGCTCAATGAGTGCGCGATACATGCCAAGCGGTGAGCTTCCTGTGGGGCAACCGAGCACAAAGGGATGTTCGGCTGTGGGGTTTGCTTCGTTGATGCGGGCTGCTACGTAGTTGGCTGCCCATTGCGATACTTCGTCGTAGTTTTTCTCAATTATTAATCTCATGATTGGGGTGTTTTTATGTGATTTGATTCTTTATTTTTACAAAAGTACATATTTTTGGCCGGATATTTATCTTTTGTGGCTATTTTTTGTAAAATAATTAATTTTGTAAGCTATTTCTTTTGATACTATTTTCGTAATAAAATTGTATCGCCCTAACCGAATTATTTCGTTTTAACTTATTAGATTGTTGAAAATCAATGTCAATTTTGTTATAATTCACATAAATTCACGTTTGCGAAGTTTGCAGAAACATACTTTAAGTTAAATAGAGTTAATTAATTTGGTGGGGCTTGTATTCGCATTAAATATTTTGTATTTTTGTGGTGCAATTTACATGAGCAACAACAATAATAAGTGAATCATAGGTTAAAAGTGCGGTCGCTTGTGACGAGTAGCCGCATTTGTTGTGTATATACATATCTGCAAATATAATTTTTTTTTCGTAGATTTGCATCGTCATTATTTTTAAAAATATGAAAAAAGAAAACATTTTCCGTTTCGTTGTTATTGGCATCCTTTGGCTGCTTTTGGTGGGTTACATTCTCACTCATGCTGTGCTCAATTTCTTCACGCTTTTTGCTATCGTTGCCTCCGGTATCATTGTTTTTGTGCCGCTTTGGAAAAAGTACGGCAACTAGTCGCCATCGTCACGATGTGTGACGGCACGGGTGATATAAACTGTGAATACCGGAAAGAGTATCAGTCCGCCACCCGACAATATTACTGCCATCACTTTCCCGCTTAGTGTGTACTCTCCTATGTAGCTCCCGGCGGTGGTCATGCACATCCCGGCCCACCATATTGCATCGGCATACGTGTGCACGTCCGGGTTGACGGTGCGTTCCTCGGCATAAAATATCAAACTTGAAAAGTAGACAACGGCAAAGAGTAGGGCGATGTACACCCTAAATGAATTGACAAATATGTTTGCCTTTTGCCGTATTATAAATATTGTTGCCATATCTGCCAGCAAAATCATGCACAGCCCTAATTGCAGACGCAGATATATGTGGCTGTGGTGCAAACTTGTGGCATTGCTGATTGTGGCATACGATATGAGAAATATCAATGATAGAGTAGCCGCTAATGCGATTATGTGCAGCAGCCTTGATGTTTTCTGTTCGTGTTGTTCGCTCATGACTGATATCCGTATAGCATTTTTTGTAACCTTTGTCGCGCAAAAAATATGCGGCTTTTCACTGTGCCCAGCGGCAATTGCATTTCGTCGGCTATCTCGGCATACTTGTAGCCCTCAACGTGCATTGAAAACGGTATGCGATATTCGTCGCTAAACGAATTGATTACGGCTGTGATTTCTATTACCGACACCGATCCGTCAGGAGTTTCAAAACCTGAATTCTGTGGCAAATTCAGATGAAATAAGTCATCGGTATGGTCTATAACTGTTGCTGTGCGCACTATTCGGCGATAGTTGTTGATGAAAATATTTCGCATTATTGTGAATGCCCAACCTTTAAAGTTGATGTTGTCAACATATTTGTCGGCATTGTCGAGCACTTTCAGTGTTGTGTCTTGCAACAAATCATAGGCATCGTCGCGATTTGATGTGAGCATATAGGCAAAACTTAGCAAATTTCCTTGTATTGACATGAGCTTTGCCTGTACTACAGCGTTTTCCATAATAGGTTTTTCGTTCGTGAATATAGGTTTAAGTTCTGTTTTCTGGATATGCTTGTAACAATCTTTGCTCGCTTTTGTTCATTCTCTCCTCGTTTTTTTGCCGCTACGACGCCTTTGTGCTTTATCTTTTCGCTCTTTATGCGTAACTTTGCACTATAATTACTAAGTAAATGAACATTACACCTATATTATATCCACGCACTCTCGAACATAAAATCGGTTTTGACAGCGTGCGACGTTTAATCAGCGAGAATTGCAAATCTTCGCTCGGCGTTGCACTTGTTGAAAATATGCAATTCTCAACCGACTTTGAGTTGGTCACATCTCTGCTACGTCAAACTGACGAGATGATGAAAATTGCGCTCTCCGACACTCCACTGCAACTCAATGACATTGTCGACGCAACTCAGTGGCTGAAAAATGCCTCGGTTGAAGGCGCTTTCATTGACATCCGCGAATTGGCTCAACTGCGAGCTTCGTTGGCTACGGTGGCTGCGATCGTCAGCTTTTTTCAACATAACACAAACGAGCAAGGCGAATCTGCTTTCCCTTATTTGGCTCTGTTGGCCGAAAAACTTGATGCCGCTCCTGAGGTGGTGCGCACTATTAATAAGGTGTTAGACATAAATGGTGAGGTAAAAGACAATGCCTCGCCCGAACTCAAAGACATACGTTCGCAACTGTCAACCATCGGCACACGCATCAGCACGGCCATGCGCCGCGTGGTCAGCAACGGTATTCGCGACGGATATCTTGAGGCTGACGTCACCCCAACCATGCGCGACGGCCGACTTGTGCTCCCCGTTGCGCCGATGAACAAGCGACGCATCAGCGGTATTGTACACGACGAATCGGCTTCAGGTAAAACTTATTTCATTGAGCCGGCTGAGGTTGTAGAACTAAACAACCGTCAGCGCGAGCTCGAAATTGAAGAGCGTCGCGAAATTGTGCGCATACTCATCGCTGTTGCCGACGTTATTCGCCCATACATACCAACGCTCATTTGCACTTACGACACTCTCGGACACTTTGACTTTATCAACGCAAAAGCTAAGTTTGCCATACAAACAAATGCCTCGTTGCCGCACCTCTCGCAGCATACCGAAATAGAGTGGTATAGCGCACGTCACCCAATACTTCAGCTTTCTCTTGAACGTCACAATCGCGTGATTGTGCCACTCGAAATAAAGTTGCAACCCGACAAGCGCATTCTCGTTATCTCCGGCCCTAATGCCGGCGGCAAATCTGTGACTCTCAAAACAGTCGGCATTGTGCAATATATGTTGCAATGCGGTGTGCTCCCTACAGTTTATGAAAACTCGCGTATGGGCATCTTCTCCGGCATATTCGCTGACATCGGCGATGACCAATCACTCGAAGATGACTTGTCGACATATAGCTCGCATTTGAGCAATATGAAATACATACTCGCACACGGCAACAAATCATCACTGATACTTATCGACGAATTCGGCACCGGCACCGAGCCGCAAATTGGTGGCGCAATAGCTCAAGCACTGCTCGTGCAATTTAATAATAAAGGTATGTGGGGCGTAATAACCACGCACTACCAAAACCTCAAAACTCTCGCCGACGAAACCGAAGGTCTTGTGAATGGCTCTATGCTGTATGACCGACAACTCATGCAGCCGCTTTTCAAATTGTCAATCGGACATCCGGGCAGCTCGTTCGCCGTTGAAATTGCACGTAAAATCGGATTGCCCGACGACATTATCAATGCAGCAAAAGAAATTGTGGGCAGCGACTATATCAACCTCGATAAATATTTGCTAGACATCACTCGCGACAAACGCTATTGGGAAAATAAACGCCAACAAGTGCGTCAACGCGAAAAACACCTCGAACAAGTGATTGAACGCTACGAAAACGACGCTGAAACACTTCGCGCCAATCGTCGTGCTATTATCGCGGACGCTCGTCAACAAGCCGAACAGATTATCGCCGGAAGTAATGCCTCAATTGAACGCACCATTCACGATATTCGCAAAGCTCAGGCCGAAAAAGAAGCTACTGTTGAAGCACGTCGCCGCCTTGCCGAAGAGCGCAAAGCTTATGCCGATGCCTCGCATGAGGATTCTGCCGCTGACCATCCGTTGCTAAAACGCGCGCCAAAAGCTAAAAAGAAAAAAGAAGTGAAGCCGACCGTTGAAACACCGCAAGCAATTGTTGTAGGCGAAAACGTGTTGCTCGACAATGCCGGTCAGCCCGGCACCGTGCTCGAAGTAAATGGCAAAAAAGCACTCGTTGCCTTTGGCGCCATGAAGATAACCGTGCTTGTCACACGCCTTTCGCACACCATGCGCAAGGCCTCGCAAGCGCCTAAAGCCGCTTCATTTATCAGCACATCTACATCCGACTCTATGCGCGACCGTCAGCTCAATTTCAATCCCGATATAGACGTGCGCGGCATGCGTGCCGACGAGGCTACGCAAGCCGTAACATATTTCCTTGACGATGCCCTGCAATTTAACATACCGCGTGTGCGTATACTCCACGGCACCGGCACCGGGGCTCTCCGCGTCTCGCTCCGCAAATATCTCGACACTGTGCCCGGCGTGCGCAGCTATCGCGACGAAGATGTGCGCTTTGGCGGCGCCGGTATCACCGTTGTCGAGCTATAAAGCAAATTAACACATCGTGGGTGAACTTTTTATGGGGATAGGTGTTCTACAATTAAAGCACCTATCCTTTTTCACTTATTATCTTTTTATTATGAACTACAAAAAGCCGCAGTTGCCGTACAATGAAAACGATCTATCCCCGGCAATCAGTCAGCAGACAGTTAGCTTTCACTACGGTAAACATCTGCAGTCATACATTGACAATCTTGAACGCCTGATAAAAGATACTAAATATGACCGTATGAATCTCGAAGAGGTAGTCAAGCAGTCTTCAGGTAGAGTGTACGACAATGCCTCGCAAGCTTGGAACCATATTTTCTATTTTTTCTCATTTAGTCCCGATGGCGGTGGCGAACCCACAGGGCAGCTACGTATTGCTATTGAACGTGACTTTGGCTCGTTTGATAACTTTAAAACTGCTTTTGTTGACGCCGGTGTTGCCATCTTCGGCTCCGGTTGGATTTGGCTCTCGCGTGATGACCTCGGAAAGTTGTTTATCACACAAGGCTCTAATGCTCACAATCCATTGTCCGACGGACTTACCCCTCTCTTAGCGTTCGATGTTTGGGAACACGCGTACTATCTCGATTATCAAAATCGCCGACGCGATGCCCTACTTGCCCTTTGGAATATCATTGATTGGCAAGTTATTGAAAATAGATACTGACTAAAGTTATTAGCATAATGTGATGAATTGAAATTGAGGAACTTGTGAAAGCTCCTCTTTTTCTTGTTTTATACACACCCCTCCACAATTTATATTAGTGCACGGCAGCCGGTTGATTGAGTGTCACGGTTGAGAAAATGTCGCCACATTCAATCAATATCACTATCTTGTGACTGTCACTGCCTGTGTTTGGCTTCACATTTATCTTCAGCTGTTTGCCCGATGTTTGTATTGATGCATAGTCGGTGCTCACATCTGTGCGGTTGTTTTGTATGGTCCAATCTGTTGAGGTCCACACTGTTTCATCGTCTATGATGACGTCTTCCAACCAAAATCCGCTGTAATTGGTGCACGTGAGAGTGTATTCGCCACCTGCGGCAGCGACGTCTATCGTAGGATTTTTGACGGTCTTTTTTGTAGTAGCACTTATGTTCCATTTCATCGGATCCCAATCACCGTCCTTATCGCTACAAGAGCTGAATACAGCCATTGTAACAAATACCATTGCAAGTAATAATGAACGTTTCATATCTCAACTAAAGTTATTTTTTAGAAGTATTATCTTATACTTTTAGACTCTGATGCAAAATTAGTAAATTTTAATTATATATGCAAATAAATCGCCACAAATGTAAAATAATATTTCATTTTTGCCTCTTTTGGCCACTTATGTCTGTATTTCCTGTCGTTTCTTTAAAAATTTTAACCGTATAGTTTCGCCGCCCCGCAGAAAAAACGAATGTTCCGTTTCGTCTCAAAGCGGAACATTCGTTAAATCTTAAAGCAGTCAGTTTTGATTATGTTGCTTGGACGCCGATTGGTTAGCGCCTATATATGTAAATCAATTGTTATTGTTTTTGAAGTTTATATCTCTTTGACTATCCTTATCGCTTTCGGTTTAATCTGTATTGTCTATATTAACACACATTAACATTATGCGCCCTTTTTTATCGCCTAAATTGCATCTATTTCATTAATTTATATTACCTTTGTGGCACTATGATGATTAACGATTATTCAAACGATATAAAAGCGGCTGTTGACATTTTGCGCAAAGGTGGCGTGATTCTCTATCCTACTGATACTGTTTGGGGTATCGGTTGCGATGCTACCAATGCCGAAGCCGTGAAACGCATATATAAAATTAAGCAGCGTGACGACCACAAGGCTATGATTACGCTTGTGGCTGACCTCGCCGCGCTTGAGCGTACTGTCGAAAAAGTGCCCGATGTGGCCTACGACCTTATTGAGTGTGCCGACCGGCCACTCACTATTGTTTACGACCGTGGTGTGGGGGTTGCCCCGGAACTTATGGGCGACGACAAAACCCTCGCTGTCCGACTCACCACCGAGCCATTCAGCGCTGCCCTTTGCCGCGCCCTGCGTAGACCCTTGGTGTCTACGTCGGCAAACATCAGCGGACAACCTGCGGCAAAAGCTTTCCGCCAAATATCTCAAGAACTAATCAATGCCGTTGACTATGTGTGCACATCACGACGCGATGAGCCGGTTGACCAAACCGCTCGCCCATCAATGGTGATGCGACTCAGCGATGACGGCTTATTTAAAATATTGAGAAAATGACACGTGAATGGCGTCAGCGTATAAAGTATTTGTTGAGCGACTATTGCTTGCTCAACATTGGCTGGCTGCTCTTCACCGTCATTCGCTACAGCGCTCTCCCCGCCGAATTCACTCAATCATATTCGTTCACATATCACTTGCTCTCTACGCCGGTGATGTTGGGCCAAATATTATTGCCGATTGCTATGGTCGGCTTTTATTGGATTTCCGGCTACTATGCCTTAATATTTTTCAAATCGCGTGTTGAAGAGACTGTAAATACTGCTTACGTCTCGCTCATCGGCACACTTTTCATCTTTTTTGCCGTGCTCATTAACGACGACATCCCCGAGCGCTGGCAAAACTATGAAATGATTTTGTACCTGTGGCTGTTGCTGTTCGTCCCCGTGCTGTTAGGACGCATCGTGGTCACAAACAGAGCGACTAGAAAGGTGCGCAGCGGCGAAATATCATTCAACACACTCATTGTCGGCTCAACCGAAAAAGCAATAACGATACTGCAAAAAATGAGCGATTACCGCCGCCCGCATGGATTTAACATCGTGGGCATCGTTGAGCAACATCCGCTCGAGGCGCTGCAGCCATACCAAGGTATCCCCGTATATGCGCTCACCGAGCTTGAATATGTAATCCGAAAATACGATGTGGTGCGTTTTGTGGTAGCCCCACAAACTAACGACTTGAAAAAAATCGGCGATTTGATTAATCATTTGTTCCGCTTTGATTGTTCTATTTATGTGACGCCCGATCTTTATAACGTGATTGTTGCGCGTCCCCGCATAGCTAACATCATTGACGAGCCGTTGATTGACATCACAAATGCTCACACCTCGCCAAGCACTCTCAACTGCAAACGTCTTGCAGATATCGTTATCTCTTTTTTCGCGATCATACTGCTGATTCCCGTATTTTTGGTTATCGCCATTGCTGTGAAACGCGAAAAATCAGGCTCCATAATTTATAGCCAAGAACGCATAGGCTACCACAAACGCCCGTTCAAAATCTATAAATTCCGCACAATGAAAGTTGATGCCGAAGCTGATGGCCCGCTGCTGTCGTCTATCACCGACAAGCGTGTCACGCGCACAGGCCGTTTCTTGCGCAAATACCGTCTCGACGAGCTGCCCCAATTCTTCAACGTCTTGCGCGGTGATATGTCTTTGGTCGGCCCTCGCCCCGAACGCGAATACTACATACGTCAAATCGTGGTCAAAGCACCGTACTACAACCTCGTGCACCAAGTGCGCCCCGGCATAACCTCGTGGGGTATGGTTAAATACGGTTACGCTACCACTGTCGACCAAATGATTGAACGTTTGCAATACGACTTGCTCTATATTGATAATGTGTCACTACAAGTTGATCTTAAAATATTATTTCATACTGTAAATACGGTTTTCACCGGGAAAGGTTTGTAATTAAATGGCAATGAAACCACAAAATCCGGACAGCACTATCAACAAGCTGTTCCTTAAATTTCTAGCTTGGCGCGAAGCTCATGTCAAAGAACGCACTTTCGTGCTGTTCATCGCCCTTTTGGTGGGCGTGTTCGGCGGCCTTGCTGCTATAGTCCTCAAAATGCTTATACATCTCATCTCTAGCACATTGCTTAGCTTTGTGAACATTGATGAGGGTAACTATCTATACATACTTTTCCCGGCCATAGGTGTCACTCTTGCCGCCTTGTATGTGCGCTTTGTGGTGCGCGACAACATCTCGCACGGTGTCACGCGTGTGCTTTATGCCATTTCAACAAACAAAAGTAGGTTGAAGCGTCACAACATATTCAGCTCTTTGATTGCCAGCTCCATGACCATCGGCTTTGGTGGCTCGGTCGGTGCCGAAGGCCCTATCGTGTTCACCGGTGCAGCTATCGGTTCTAACCTAGGTTCGGCCTTCCGTATGTCGCCGCGCATCCTCATGATACTTGTTGGCTGCGGTGCTGCCGCCGGTATTGCCGGTATATTCAAGGCCCCGATTGCCGGTATGCTTTTCACCCTTGAGGTGCTCATGCTCGACCTCACAACCGTGTCGGTCATGCCCCTCATGATTGCCTCGGTGACCAGTGCCACAATCGCTTACATCTACACCGGATACGAATTTGAATTCTTCTTCGCGCAAAGCGTACAATTCACAGCTGTGAAAATTCCGTTTGTGCTCATTCTCGGCGTGGTTTGCGGCCTCGTTTCGCTCTACTTCACCAAGGTGATGAACATGATGGAAAACTTTTTCGGCGGTTTCAAACGTCGCTCAAACCGTCTGCTCGTGGGCTGTTTGATACTTTCGCTGTTGGTATTCCTTTTCCCACCGCTATACGGTGAAGGTTACGGCTCAATAGTCAGCCTACTTGCCGGCGACCCCTCTAAATTGCTCAACGGCTCTATCTTCTATTCCGAAGGTACCCAAGTGTGGTTCATCATACTCTTCATCCTCCTCATCATTGCCACAAAAGCCTTTGCCACCTCGGCCACAAACGGCGCCGGTGGTGTGGGTGGTACGTTTGCCCCCTCGCTTTACGTTGGCTGCATGACCGGCTTCCTTTTCGCCTATTGCGTGAACCTTCTCGGCTTTGAAACCGTGCTCTCTACCAAAAACTTTGCCCTTATCGGCATGGCCGGTGTGATGAGTGCTGTCATGCACGCTCCGTTGATGGCTATCTTCCTCACCGCCGAGCTCACCGGCGGTTACGACCTCTTCCTCCCGCTCCTCATTGTCTCGACAGTTGCATACGGCACTATAAAAATATTCGAGCCATATAGCATTTACACCATGCGTCTCGCTCAGCGCGGCGAATTGCTCACCCACCACAAAGACAAAGCCGTGCTCACACTCCTCAAAGTCGGCAACGTCATCGAAAACGATTTCCTCTCGGTCACTCCCGACATGAGCCTGCACCAAATGTGCAACGTCATCTCTGAGAGTCACCGCAACCTTTTCCCCGTGCTTGGCAAACAGGGCGAACTTGTTGGCGTGGTTGTGCTCGACGACATTCGCAACATCATGTTCCGCCCCGATTTGTACCGCAAAATGTATGTGAACTCATTCATGACTGTGCCGCCCGCCAAAATCTACACAACCGACTCGATGGACCACGTGATGAAAACCTTCGACGACACACGCGCGTGGAACCTTCCCGTTGTCGATGCCAACGGAAAGTACGTAGGTTTTGTCTCTAAATCAAAGATTTTCAACTCTTATCGCCGCGTGCTTCGCCACTATTGCGAAGACTAACCTCACTCGGGTTAGTGGCTGCCGCGTGTGGGTGTGTATTTCGCATCCACAAGGCTTTGACGCGACGCGTAAAATGCCGGCTGCAGCAATTGCTCAAGTGTTGTGCCTTTGTTGTTGTGCACATACGATTTCACAATCTGATAGCCCAACACGCGCACACAGCGTCCCGGCGCCTTCGGACTGATTGGCGTAGAGTAGGGCAGTTGCGCAAACAAACGCTCTATGAGGTCTGCATCCGTTGAATACAGCATTTGCTCGGCTGCCAATTTTCCCCACATATATTCTATATTGTCTTCGGTGTCGGCCAATTGCTCGTTGCTCAATCCAACCGAATTGGCAATATCGGCATCGGGCACAAGCTGCATCTTTGCGTATGCAAGCGCACCCTCATAAAGTATGTGGCTCAGCACCGTGTTCTCCCCATCTGCGGGATTGAAAGGGTAGGCTGTTGCTATTTCTGCCTCGGCGATATCATATACAAGCATATCCGGGCGCTTGAGCATACGCTTGTATTGTGGCCAATGCTCGTATGCCGGACTGTCTTCTCCCAAATAGTGATTGAGCGCTATCAACGCTATACTGTCATTAAATACTATCGACTCAGGACGTCCCCAGGCCACGGCAACGTAGCGGCGATGCGGCAATTTCAGCCCCTCTGCCTTTGCGTTGGCAAGTGTGGTGCCCAGCAATCGCTCCTGCTTTTTGATATCGGTAAATGCCGTGTCGGTCATCGGGCTAAACATCTCTACGGGCATCGACGACGACCACGACATCAGCGACTCATCGCACAGCGTGTCAAACTCCAACACCTGCGACAATGCCGTGATTTCGGCACGCATCGACTCGCGCATTTCGGCACGCTTGGCGCTGTCAAGGTCTTTATATTCATATAGCGCGTGGTCAAGACGCAAAATCTCAACATCCTCGCCGTTTTTATTCTTTTCTGTGCAACCCACGGCAGCCACAGCTATTAGCGCTGCCAAAGGTAAGTATTTTATTCTCATCTTTTTTTCTCCTTTCTGATATTACAATTGTGCTGCAAAGTTAATGCCTTAGTGGCATAATTGTGCAATTTTTTGGGGAAATTTTCGTATTAAGCAAAAAAAACAAGCTACTTGAGGGCACATCGCCAAAAATTTTGTATTTTTGCATTTAAATGTCCCGACGCTATGTTCGGCTTCTAATTTTTGTTTATGACTATTAAATTCAGATACGTCTGCACTATTATATTTATATTGTTGTTTTCGGGCATCGCTCTCGCTGCCGACAACGGCAAATTTGTTGTTGTTATTGACGCCGGTCACGGCGGCAAGGACGTTGGCTGCGTAGGTAACGTTACCAACGAGAAAACCATTACCTTAGACGTTGCCAAACGCCTCGCCGACAAAATCAAAGCCGGTTGCTCTGACACTAAAGTCGTGCTCACCCGCGACGGCGATTACTTCCTCACACTGCAAGAACGTGCTAACGTCGCCAACAAAGCTCACGGCGATTTGTTCATCTCTATACACATAAATTCTGTTGACAAATCAAGCAAAAGCCGCACCACCGTGCAAGGCGCCTCGGTCTATGCCGTGGGTGCCGACAAAGAGGGCAAAACCCTAAACGTGGCTATGCGCGAAAACTCTGTGATGGAGCTCGAAGACAACTACAGCACTGCATACCGCGGCTTCGACCCCAATTCCGCCGAGTCGTACATCATCTTTGAGCTTAGCAACAACTTGCACCTCAACCAAAGCCTCAACTTCGCTCAACTCGCACAAAAACAACTGGTCACTACTGCCGGACGCGTCGACAAAGGCGTGCGCCAAGCCGGATTTTGGGTGCTCTGGGCCACATCTATGCCCTCGGTGCTATGCGAACTTGATTTCATCTGCAACCCCACGCAGGAGGCTTTCCTCAACTCTGCCGAAGGCCGCGACAAATGCGCTACCGCTCTCTTCAACGCTTTCAAACAGTACGAAGAAAGCATGCAGCACAAAACAGCTCTCGCAAACAAAAAATCGAAATAAATCAACTATTATA
>CAYSLD010000039.1:0-15317 GCA_964431795.1 uncultured Bacteroides sp. | reverse complement strand
CTCGCATCACCTCAATTTATGAAGGTACAACTCAATTGCAAGTCGTTGCTGCAATTCGCCACGTCACAACAGGCACTTACATGACTCTTATCAATGGTTATGCTGCTACCGAAGTTAATGCTGACCTCCAACCCCTCAAAGACAATCTCGCTGCTTTGACTGAAAAATATCAAGCAGCCGTTGCTGCTGTGGGCGCTGTGAACGAACAATCATACACTGATTTCATGGCCCGCAGATTGGTTGAAATGGCAGGTAATATCGTTATGGGATACTTACTCCTTCTTGACGCACAACGTAACGATAGCTTCGCGCGCATTGCTAAGGTTTATAATAAGATTGCTGAAGCTGAAGTAACTAAACACTTCGATTTCATCTCTAATTTCAAACCTGAACAACAAGAACTCTATAAAGCTTAACGCTTTCAATTTATAACACGCGCAGATTTCCGATACGTCGTCAGTCTGCGCGTGTTTCCTTAAATTTCTACATATTTATACTATACTTTTTTTCAAGTAAAGTAATTTTTCACACCTTATATTCGTTATTATTGAAATAACATTCTAACATACTGTAATCTAAATATAAGCCTCATGGACACAAAAATAATGAACAGCGCTGCCAATAATATTCGCGTGCTTATTGCATCGATGGTAGAGAAATCAAAATCCGGCCACCCCGGTGGCTCTATGGGCGCTGCTGATTTTATCAACACCCTTTTTTCTAATTACATAGTGTATGACCCCAATGAGCCCAATTGGTTCGCTCGTGACCGCTTTTTCCTCGATCCCGGTCACATGTCACCAATGCTCTATAGCGTCTTGGCTCTCTGTGGTAAGTATACTGTCGAAGAATTACAACAATTGCGCCAATGGGGCAGCCCAACAACCGGTCACCCCGAACTAGACGTCAATCGCGGCATTGAAAATAGCTCTGGCCCGCTCGGTCAAGGCCATGTTATGGCCGTCGGCTGTGCTATCGCTGAACGATTTTTGGTCGCTCAATTTGGCGATATTGTTGCACATAAAACTTACGCTTTCATTAGTGATGGAGGCATACAGGAAGAAATCTCTCAAGGCGCTGGCCGTATTGCCGGTCACCTCGGATTGAGCAACCTCATTATGTTCTACGACTCTAATGAAGTGCAACTCTCTACAAAAGTTAAAGACGTTACCGACGAAGATACTGCCGCTAAATATCGCGCTTGGAATTGGAATGTTATCGAAGTTGACGGTAGCAATTGCAATGCCCTTGCCGGCGCTCTCGAAGTAGCTATACAAGAGAAGAAACGCCCCACCCTCATCATCGGACACACAGTTATGGCAAAAGGCGCAGTTAAAGCTGATGGAACAAGCATGGAAGGCGCAGTTTCAACACATGGTCAACCTTTGTCGGCTGCAGGCGCTGATATCGCTGCTACAATTAAAAACTTAGGCGGCAACCCTGAAGATCCATTCGAAATCCGTCCTGAAGTAGCTGAATTATATGCGCAACGCAAAGCACAGCTTCAACAAATAGCTGCTGCACGTCACGCTGCTGAAAAAGCTTGGGCCGATGCAAATCCTGAACTTGCTGCTCGTCTCAAAGCATATATAAACAACGAACTCCCCGCAATTGATTGGGATAATATTGAATACAAGCCCAATATGGCTTCGCGCAATGCCTCGGCAACCGTGCTCGGTGTGCTTGCTGAGCATGTGGAAAACATGATTGTATCAAGCGCTGACCTCGCAAATAGCGATAAAACTGATGGCTTCTTGAAAAAAACTCGCGCTATCACTCACGACGATTTCGGCGGAAAATTCCTCCACTCAGGCGTCGCTGAGCTCACTATGGCTTCAATTATAAACGGTATAGTTTTGCATGGAGGTTTGCATGCTGCTTGCGCTACATTCTTCGTGTTTAGCGACTATGTAAAACCTGCCATGCGTATGTCTGCACTCATGGAACTCCCCGTGATTTATGCGTTTAGCCACGATGCTTTCCGTGTAGGTGAAGATGGTCCTACTCATGAGCCTGTTGAACAAGAAGCACAAGCTCGTCTCCTTGAAATGATGAATAATCTCAGTGGCAACATGTCAACCTTAGTGCTTCGCCCTGCTGACACGGCTGAAACTATTGAGGCTTGGAAGATGGCAATGGAAAACAAAAAATGCCCCACAGTGCTTATTTTCTCTCGCCAGAACCTCGAAGACCTCCCCGATTACGATGGCAAACGTCGTCAAAATGCAAAAGCATTGACTCGTGGTGGTTATACTCTCACTGCAGATGAAAATCCTGACATCGTTCTTATGGCAAATGGTAGCGAAGTTTCATTGCTCGTTCATGTCGCTGAAGAATTGCGCAAAGAAGGTGTGCGCGTGCAACTCGATTCATTCCCATCTGTCGGCTTATTTATGCGCCAAGATAAAGAATATCGCGACAGCGTACTTCCTGTTGGCACAAAACGCTTTGCACTTACTGCCGGTTTGCCCGCAACATTCATGCCTTTGATGAAAGGTACTCCTGATTGGGATATCTATGGCATGGAACGTTTTGGCGCATCTGCTCCGTACAAAGTCCTTGATGAAAAATTTGGCTTCACTGTCGAAAATATACTTGGTGTAGTCAAGACTTTCCTAGCAAAATAAAATATTGCACTAAATACTAATATTAAAGAGAGATTGCCGGCTTATTTAAGACGCGCAATCTCTCTTTTGTCCTTATTTTGGTATTGAATGTGCTGATTTTCTATTAAAATTTCGTAACTTTGCGAGCGAAATGCAAAATTACGCAGAAGTTATATTGCCTCTCCCCATTGGACCTACGTTCACCTATGGCATCCCTCAGTATATGCAGTCGGTGATAAAAGTCGGTATGCGCGCCATTGTGCCTTTTGGCGCACACAAGTTTTATACAGGTATCGTATCGTCTATTTCTGCGGTTAAGCCCGAGGGCTATGAAGTAAAAGATATTGCATCTCTCCCAGATACATATTCAATTGTCCGTCACCCCCAACTAAAACTGTGGGATTGGATTGCATCGTACTATCTTTGTACACAAGGCGATGTTATGAAAGCTGCTCTACCTGCCGGTTTGAAAGTAGAAAGCGAAACACAGGTGGAAGTTAATCCCGACGTTGACAATGAAGAAGCTATCGCCACTCTAAATGAACGCGAACTTTTTGCTTGGCAAATACTTAACACGAAAGGCAAAATGTCGCTGGCAGCCCTATCAAAAGAAACCGGTCTCAATAATGTTGGCGCATTAACGAGCCGCATGATAGAAAAAGGAGTTATAATAATTAGCGAAAAAATTATTGAACGTTTTAAGCCTAAAAAAGAGTATTTTGTTAGGCTTAAAATTGCACGTGGCGATTCTTCAGCATTGCAGCAGTTGTTTGACACTGTTAAGCGAGCTCGCAAACAGGAGACAGCTCTATTAGCTTTGATAAATTTAAGCAACTTTATGCATGCATCCGAACCCATCAAAGAGGTAACAAAACATGCTTTGATGGAGGCTACTGGCGTAACATCTACAATCTTGTCTGAAATGTCTCGAAGAGGCATTATTGATATTTATTGGAAAGAGACATCTCGATTTAGCTATAATGGGCCGGTTGGCGGTGACTTGCCAAAACTCTCAGAGGCTCAAAGTAGGGCTTTGCACGAAATACATCAACAATTTTTAGAGCACAAAGTAACTCTGCTTCATGGTGTCACATCTAGTGGAAAAACTGAGGTGTACCTTCACCTAATTGATTATGTGCTCAAACAAAATATGCAGGTGCTATATTTAGTGCCTGAAATTGCACTGACCACTCAGTTAACACAAAGGTTGCAACGAGTGTTCGGCAAAAAAGTGATTATTTACCATTCTCGATTTTCAGACAACGAACGTGCCGAGATTTGGCTAAAATTATTGCGAGGTTCCGAGCCTTGTGTCGTTATTGGCGCGCGCTCTTCCGTGTTCCTCCCATTTGCTAAACTGGGTTTGGTTATTGTTGATGAGGAGCACGAACCAAGTTATAAGCAATATGACCCGGCTCCACGCTATAATGGACGAGATGTTGCAACAGTCTTAGCTTCAATGCATGGAGCAAAAACTTTGCTCGGAAGTGCTACTCCAACCATTGAAACATTTTATAAGGCTCAAACCGGTAAATATGGATTGGTATCGCTGACTGAGCGCTTTAGCGGCGTTTCTTTGCCGGAAATAAAAGTCGTTGACCTATCTTATGCACGTAAACGCATGCAACTTAACGGCGCTTTTGCTTCCGAAACAATTGATGCATCGCGAAAAGCAATAGCTCAGGGTAAACAGGTGATATTCTTTCACAACCGTCGTGGTTACGCTCCGGTTGCAAAATGTAAACAATGCGGCTATGTGCCAAAATGCCAATGCTGCGATGTTTCGTTAACGTATCATAGATATACAGATAAGCTAACTTGTCACTATTGTGGCTCGTTATATCCGCTCCCTGATATTTGCCCCGTTTGCAAAGAACCATCCATAGAGGTTTTGGGCTTCGGAACCGAGCGCATCGAAGATGATGTTGAGCGTAATTTCAAAGATACAAAAGTGTTGCGCATGGATTTAGACACCACTCGCAACAAAGACGATTATGCTGATATTATAGATGCATTTTCGATGCATAAGGCAGATATACTCATTGGCACGCAAATGGTGACAAAAGGCCTTGATTTCGCTGACGTCTCATTGGTCGCCGTACTCAATGCTGATAGCATCATAAGTTTCCCTGATTTCCGTTCTGCCGAGCGTGCTTTTAATATGCTTGAACAAGTTGCAGGTCGTGCCGGACGTACCGATTCAAAGGGCACTGTCTTGGTGCAAACCCGCGATCCGGAAAATCATATTATTAAGTTCCTTTGCAACCATGATTATCTCGGATTTTATCAGCATGAACTACAAGAGCGGCAAGCATACCACTATCCACCGTTCTCTCGTGTAATTTACATATACATAAAACATCGTGATTCAAGAGTGATTGACGATATTGCGGCTGCGTACGGCGCTGAACTGCGCAGACTGCTCGGAAATAGAGTGTTTGGCCCGGAAGAGCCACAAATTGGTCGCGTCCAAAACCTATACATTCGTAAAATTATGCTTAAAATCGAACTAGAAGCATCAATATCGAAAATAAAAGAGGTGTTGCGTGATGTTTATGTGCGTATGCATCAAAAGCAAATGATGAAAGGCATGATTGTTTACTATGATGTCGACCCTCAATAAAAAATAATTGTTTTTCTATTATACTACAAAAATACTAATTTTAAAACCCATTTATGAAGAAATCAGTATTGACAATAGCTACAATAGCTACTGCCCTATCAACTTTTGCTGAAGGCTATCAAGTTAACACGCTTAGCACCAAGCAAATTGGTATGGGACACACAGGAACAGCACTCCATCTTGGAGCGGAAAGCATGTTCTTCAACCCTGCAGGTATGGCTGTGATGAATGATCGTTTAGATATTAGTGCATCGTTTACGGCTATTATGCCAACAGCAACCGCGCGTATTGACGGATCGTCTTACGAAACTGATAATAATGCCTCAACTCCAATAAATGTGAGCGTAGGCGCTCGTGTTTACGATAACTTGGCGGTTGGTGTGTCTTTCTACACTCCTTATGGCTCAAGCATAAATTGGACTGATAATTGGCCCGGAGCAGAACTAAACCAACGTGTGAAATTGAGCGTATTTACTGTTCAGCCAACAATTGCTTGGCAACCGGTGAAAAACTTCAGTATTGGCGCCGGATTGATGCTCGCTTGGGGCTCGGTAAATCTTGATAAAGCTCTTGTTTCAGGCTCAAGTATGGATGCCGTTTTAGCCGCAATGGGTAGCGATGCCCGTTTTGGCTCAATTGCTCCGGCATCAATCAATCTTAACGGTAAAACAGGTGTCCGCACCGGTATTAATGTTGGTGCGATGTGGGACATAAATGAGCATTGGACTATTGGCGCTGCTTGGCGTTCGCAAATGAGCA
Source organism: uncultured Bacteroides sp. (assembly GCA_964431795.1). GTDB lineage: Bacteria > Bacteroidota > Bacteroidia > Bacteroidales > Muribaculaceae > CAG-873. The sequence goes on along the minus strand of CAYSLD010000039.1, from coordinate 9,329 downwards.
TGACTGTTAAGTCTGGACGTGCCAATGTTAACTATGCTAATGAAGCTGCTCGCAACATTCTTGAGTCACGTCTTAATCTGTTGAATGGAGTGGACTTTTCTGCCACAATGCCTGCTTGCTGGGTGTGGAACTTCGGTGTTGCATACCATCCCACAAAAAAATGGACAATTGCAGCAGACGCACAACTTACAGGTTGGAATGCCTACAAGGAATTGACACTCGACTTTTTTAATGATCAGTTAAATGCCTATTGCCCATCTATAGCTAAAAACTACAAAAATTCTATGACCTATAAAGTAGGTGCGCAATATAGCGTTACTGATCGTTTGGATGTGCGTTGTGGCCTTATGGTTGACACATCACCAATCGATAAGAATAACTACAACCCCGAAACTCCGGGCATGACTAAACTTGAGCCAACTGTCGGCTTGTCTTTCTCTCCGATTAGAAATTTTTCTATTGATGCTTCATTCTTGTATGTCGCAGGCCTCGGCACAGACGGCTCATGCGTGCATAACGACTTATTACTCAGTTCTCAGAAGACTTTCGATGCGCACTACAACGTCCATGCATTCTCTCCATCGATTGGAATGTCACTGAAATTTTAATTATATTTTGTTAAATCAGAAAATTATATTTACCTTTGCGTTTGAATCAAAAACTTTATTCATATAATGAGTAACGTCAAACGTAAAATAGACCTTATTTTCGAAACAAGTTGGGAGGTTTGCAATAAGATAGGCGGCATTTATGCCGTGCTTTCTACAAAAGCCAACACTCTACAAAAACTCTATAAAGACAAGGTGATTTTTGTTGGACCTGATGTTTGGTCCGACGAAAATCCCTCGCCTTTTTTCTCTGAATCTAAACGAAAATTCAAGCAATGGCTTGAAAACTCTTCCTTACCTAACGGTATAACTGTGCGTGTCGGACACTGGGATGTTCCCGGTAAACCAATTGCTATTTTGGTTAAGTTCGATGGAATGTATAGCGTGAAAAATGATTTCTATGGCAAAATGTGGGACTTGTATGGCGTTGATTCGCTGCATGCTTATGGCGATTACGACGAAGCTTGCGCTTTCAGCCATGCTGCTGCTATTGTTATAGAAAGCTTTATTCGCTACTATCATTATGATGAAGATAAAAATGTTATAGCCCACTTTGACGAGTGGACTACCGGCATGGGACTCTTACAAATTAAGAGCGTATTGCCTAAAGTAGCCACAGTGTTCACAACTCATGCTACAAGCATTGGTAGAAGCATTTGTGGTAATGGCAAATTGCTATATGATTATATGAAAGGCTATAACGGCGATCAAATGGCTCGCGAGCTTAATATGGAGTCGAAACACTCTCTCGAAAAAGCCGCTGCTCATGCCGCAGATTGTTTCACTACCGTCAGCGATATTACTGCTGCTGAATGTGAACAACTACTAGAACGCCGCCCTGATGTAGTAACCCCAAACGGATTTGAAGCTGATTTTGTACCCGTAAAAGATGCTTACAGCACTCAGCGCGCTATAGCTCGTCAAAAACTGCTTAGCGTGGCATCTGCTCTCACAGGTAATAAATACGACGATTCAACATTTATACTTGGTACTTCCGGCCGTTGTGAATATCGCAATAAAGGTATTGACGTGTTTTTAGATAGCATGAATATGTTGTCGCACTGTCAAAGTTCGCGCAAAACCGTGGCATTTATTATGGTGCCGGCTTGGGTTAACGCTGCTCGCGAGGATCTTAAGGCAAATCTTGAGTCTAAAGTATATACTCCGCTTAGTAACCCGAATATAACTCACACGCTATATAACGACGATAGCGATCCTATAATTAACCGTATTCGTAGCCTAGGTTTCAAAAACTATGCTAATTCAAATACAGCAGTGATCTATGTTCCTTGTTATCTGAATAAACAAGATGGCATTTTCAACCTTGATTATTATGATTTGTTGATTGGATTTGATGCTACTGTTTTTGCTAGCTATTATGAACCGTGGGGTTATACTCCGCTTGAAAGTATCGCATTTGGTGTGCCTACGATCACTACTTCTTTGTCAGGATTTGGTAGCTGGATTAACTCTTCTTTTGAGAACTCTTTTTCGGCTTGCGGTGTTAATGTAATTGAGCGCAACGATTCAAACTATGGCGATGTTTGCAGTAACATTGTCGAAAGTCTTAATGAATTGCGTGAAAAAACTGCAAACAAGCAGACATTTCTAAAACCGTCAATGAAAACTGCATCGAAAGCTGCTTGGAGCAATTTTATTAAATTCTACGACAAAGCGTATGACATTGCCCTAAATAAGACAAAAAAATAGAACTAAACAAATTTAACTAAATACTAAAAATGAAACTTCCTGTAAGTAATACTAATGCCCCTGTTTGGCGTGATATTACCGTCAAATCAGAGCTTCCCGCAGAGCTTAAACCGCTCGAGGAACTTGCGAAAAACTTGTGGTGGGTATGGAATCACGAAGCTGTTGACCTATTCCGTACCTTGAGCCTTGATCTTTGGCGCAAATCTGGTGAAAACCCTGTGATTTTGCTGCAAAACCTCTCTACTGAACGTCTTGAAGAAATACTCAACGATCGTGAAATAATGGATAAAATCGCTAAAGTTTACGGCGATTTTAAAAAGTACATGAGCGTGCCTATGCGCAAAGACGTACCTTCAGTTTCATACTTCTCTATGGAGTATGGCCTTTGCAATTGTTTGAAAATCTATTCTGGCGGTCTTGGCGTGTTAGCCGGTGACTATATTAAAGAGGCATCTGATAGCCGCGTAGATATGACTGCAGTCGGCTTCTTGTATCGCTATGGCTACTTTACACAATCATTGAGCGTTGATGGTCAGCAAATTGCAAACTACGAACCTCAAAACTTTAATAGATTGCCTATCGACCAAGTAATGGACGAAGAAGGCCATCCCATGATTCTTGAAGTTCCCTACCCCGGACGTATTATCTACAGTCATGTTTGGCGCGTGAATGTAGGCCGTATGAAATTATATCTCCTCGATACCGACTTTGATATGAACAGCGAGTTTGACCGTCAAATCACACACCAACTCTATGGCGGTGATTGGGAAAACCGTATTCGTCAAGAATATCTGCTTGGTATCGGTGGCGTCCTTATGCTTAAAAAACTAGGCATTAAGAGTCGCTTGTACCATTGTAACGAAGGTCATGCTGCATTGCTCAACTTGCAACGTATTGTCGATTACGTGCAAGAAGAACATCTTGACTTTAATACTGCTCTCGAAATCGTACGTTCATCGTCACTCTATACCGTTCATACACCTGTGCCTGCCGGTCACGACTACTTCGATGAAGGCCTTTTCGGTAAATATATGAGCGAATTCCCTGCAAAATTAGGCATTTCTTGGAATGACCTCATGAATATGGGCCGCGAAAATCCTAACACAAATGAACGTTTCTCAATGAGCGTATTTGCACTTAACACTTGCCAAGAAGCTAACGGCGTTAGCTGGTTGCATGGTGAGGTGTCAAAGAAAATGTTCTCAGGCATTTGGAAAGGATACTCTTGGCAAGAAAGCCATGTCGGTTATGTTACAAATGGTGTGCACATGCCAACTTGGGCCGCTTCTGAGTGGAAAGAATTTTATCTTAACAAACTTGGCAAAGAAGTCTTTGAAGATCAGAGCAATACCGAAAATTGGAAAGGTATATTCAAAGTTCCTGATGAGGAAATTTGGAATATGCGCATGACGCTCAAAAACAAGTTTATTAGCTTTGTTAAAAATGACTTTAAAGCTAAATGGCTCGCTAACCAAGGAGACCCTTCTGCTGTTATGAGCATCGTTGATCGAATCAATCCAAATGCTTTGATCATCGGTTTTGCTCGCCGCTTTGCTACTTACAAACGTGCTCACTTGTTGTTTACTGACCTCGATCGCTTGGATAAAATCGTGAACAATGAGCAGTTCCCCGTTCAATTCATCTTCTCTGGTAAGGCTCACCCCGCTGATGGCGCCGGTCAAGGTTTGATTAAACGCATCATGGAGATTTCACGCATGCCACAATTCCTTGGCAAAATTATTTTCCTTGAGGATTATTGCATGTCAGTTGCAAAACGTCTTATCTCTGGTGTCGATATTTGGCTTAATACACCAACTCGTCCTCTTGAAGCATCCGGTACTTCCGGCGAAAAAGCTGAAATGAATGGCGTGCTCAACTTCTCAGTGCTTGATGGTTGGTGGTACGAAGGCTATAAATTTAATGAAAAAGCCGGTTGGGCATTGACTGATCACCGCACATTCACTGATCAAGGTCAACAAGATAAACTTGATGCTGCAACGATCTACTCTATGCTCGAAAACGAGATTATCCCATTGTATTTTGCTAAAAACTCTAAAGGATATTCTCCGGAATGGATTCAGTACATCAAACGCTCTATAGCTGATATCGCTCCGCATTTCACTATGAAACGTATGATTGATGACTACATTGAGCGCTTTTACAATAAGGAATGTATGCGTTGCAACCAGCTTAGCGCTGATAACTACGCTATTGCCCGTCAAATTGTAGCATGGAAAGAACGTGTAGCTGCTGCTTGGGACGGCGTGAAAGTGCTTAGCGTAAACCAAAATGGTGATCTCGCTCACGGCGTTACCGGTGGCCCGTATGTTATTGACATCGTTGTCGATACAAATGGCATTGGCCGCGATCTTGCTATCGAAAATGTGATTTATCGCATAGAAAATGGTGTAGAAACTTACGAGGCTAAAGAAGACTTCGAAATTGTTAAAGAAGAAGGTAATATCATTTCATATCGCCTAACTTCAAAACTCAAAGAAGCAGGTGTATTCCGTTACGGATATCGTATTTATCCTAAGAACTCATTACTTCCCCATCGCCAAGACTTTGCGTTTACACGTTGGGCTTAAAAATAGAACTTAGATTTTTAATAGCAGAGATATTGATATCAATTTGTCAATATCTCTGCTGTTTATTTGTGTAATTTGATAAATTTCAGTACCTTTGCAAGGTATTGTGAATATTAAAAACATCATTATCGCTCACTGAAATTTAGCATTAAACAAATATGAAATTAAAAAACCTATTCATTATCGGGGTTTGTGCTTTTGCTATGGCTAGCTGTTCAGCTCCTAACAAAGTTATCTACCTTCGTGAAGCAGAGAATATTCCTGCTGAAATTTTGTCTCAAAAACAAGTTATTGTTGACCCTGTTTTAGGCCCCGGCGACCTCCTAAATATTAGTGTGTTCGCTTCTGATATGGCTGCAGTTGCCCCATTCAATAAAGGCCAATACCTTGCCGCTGACGGCACAGTTGCTCGTGCATCTACCACAAACTCTACAACAACGAATGGCGCCGGCGCAGAGGCATCAACCGATTATTATCTTGTTAATACTGATGGTTACATCGAAATGCCTATGCTTGGCGAACTTAAAGTTGCCGGTAAAACCAAAGAGGAATTTGCTGAAGAAATTAAAAATCTCATCTATCCCAAATACGTTACCGTTCAGCCAACAGTTGAAGTCCGCTTGATGAACTTTAAGGTTACTGTTATGGGCTCTGTTGGCCATTCAGGTCAAATCACATCTAAAAACGAGCGAATGAACATCCTTGAAGCTATCGCTCAAGCCGGCGACTTGTCAATGCAAGGTGACCGCGAAACTATTTTACTTTACCGCACTAATTCTGATGGCTCGCGCGAAGTTCACCGACTAAACCTTCATGACCGTAATTTGTTGCTTTCTCCTTATTTCAACTTGCAACAAAATGATGTGATTTATGTTGAGCCTAACCGTTCTGCCCGTCAAAATGCTTGGCAAATGCACCAAGGTTGGACTACCACAATTTCAATCGTTAGTGGTTTGTCTTCTATTGCCGGTTTGGTTATTGGTATTATTAATCTTGCTGACTAATCATAATTTTTTATAATGTCTACTGAAAACAACGAAGGCGAATCTAAGAAAAAAATAGAAGACTCATTTGATTTAGCCGGTCTTCTTCTTGATTTCCTTACCCATTGGAAATGGTTCGTGCTCAGCGTAATTATTTGCTTATGCTGCGCATATTACTACGTATCAACCATTATACCTGTTTATAATGTTGGTGCATCTATCTATCTTAATGATGAAACAACAACGTCAAACAGTTCTGCCCTTTTTGGTACTCCAAATGGTATGGGCGACATGTCAAACGTTTATATCGACGAAACTGAGATTGAAATTCTCAAATCTAAAAACAATTTAGTTAAGATTGTTGATAGCCTCGAACTTGCCTATTCTTATTATTACGTAGGTAAATTGCGTGACGTGCCTGTATATCGCAACTCTGCTGTTTTAGCTAAACTCGACTCGATCAGCCTCCGCAATCTTAGTAGCCCAATCGAAATATACATAGATAAAGAGGATACTGGATATGAAGTAACAACAATTTCACGCTTCAATAATGCCGAGGAAAAGAAAGTTACTGAAGTAAAAAAACTCCCTGCTAAAATTTCAATATCGCAAGGTACTATCACTCTTAGCGCTTCTCCATTTACCAAAAAAATGGATGGCACAGAAAAAATTGTGATTGAAAACCCGGGCGCTGTTGCCGGTGCCCTTTCCGGTGCTCTTTCTATCGAATATGCTAAAAATTCAGCAGCTATCTTAAATCTTGCAGTAAACTCTACAACAGCTGAACAAGGCCGTGACATCCTCTCTGTGTTGATCGATTTTTATAACAAACAAATCATTGAAGATAAAAACCGTTCAGCAATCCAAACTGAGGCTTTCATCCTTGACCGCTTAGGTATGATTAGCTCCGAGCTTAAGGACGTTGAATCTCGTTTGCGCGACTATCGCACCAGCAACAATATTGTTGACCTTGATGCTCAAACTTCAATGAATCTGTCGCAACGCAGCACAACAGAAACTCAACTTGCATCTGTTGACGTAGAACGTGAAATCTTGAACGAAATCGAATCGATGGTTTCTCGTCAAGACACTTACTGTCAGTTGCCCTCTATTACTAATAATGCTACCGTCTCTCAAGGCATTGAGACATACAATCAAGCCGTTTTGAATTATGATCGTGCTCGCGAATCTATGGGCGCAGATCACCCACATATCGCTGAACTTCAGACAAGTTTGAACCGTCAAAAATCACAGATTATTAGCAATATCAATGCTGCTAAACGCGATATCAATGCTCGTCGCCGAAGCATACTCTCTCTCGATAGCCGTAGTAGCAGCCAACTCGCAGCTCAACCTACTATCGACAAAGGCTTGAACGAAATCTTCCGCGAACAACAAGTTAAGGTTAATATTTACACTTACTTGTTGCAAAAACGCGAAGAAATTGCTCTTCAAAAAACCCTTGCAACCCCAACAGCTCAATTTATTGATAATCCAACAATTGGAGGCCTGGTTAAACCTATCCGTTACATCTACATGGGCGTAGGCCTATTAATCGGTCTACTCATTCCGGCATTGATTATCTACTTGCGCCGTTTGCTCTTCCCAACATTTAATGATAAAGAGGAATTGCAGCGCGTAACCTCAGTCCCCGTAATCGGTGAAATTTGCGCAAACAATTCTGAAAATGATATTGTTATTGACGAGAGTGTTACATCATCAATCGCTGAGTTGTTCCGCTTGCTACGTAACAACATTAATTTCACTAAAGGTGCAAAAGGTGATAAAAAAGTTGTGTTGATCACATCATCTGTATCAGGTGAAGGTAAAACTTTCGTCGCTAGTAACTTGGCAATGACTTACGCTTTGACCGGTAAAAAAACAATAATCATCGGTCTTGATATTCGTCGCCCGGTTTTGGCTCATAAATTTGGTTTCTCTAACAATACCGGTGTTACCACATTCCTTTCAGGTCAAGAAACAAATATTGATGCACTCATTCATAAGAGCGATAAAAATCCGAATTTGTACGTTATGTCTGCCGGCCCTGTTCCGCCTAACCCCAACGAACTTTTGCTGAGCGATAACACTACAAAATTGTTTGAACAACTTCGCGAGAAATTTGATTGCATCATTGTCGATTCAGCCCCAATAGGTTTGGTGTCTGATACATTCTTGATCGTGTCACATTCTGATGTGCAAATTTACGTTGCTCGCGCAGGATATTCAACCAAAAACGGTCTCAAAGTGCTTCACGAGGCAATCAACACCAATCGCCTCCCCAACCCATACATCGTGCTTAATGACGTTAAAGTTGATGGCTCTGCATACGTTTATCGCCGTTATGGCCAATATGGCTACTATTCAACTAATGCATATACTTATGCTTACGGCGAAAATCACAGCAGCAAACATCATGGCAAAAAGAAGAAAAAATCTTTGCGCCGCAGATTGCAAGAATATTTAAAACGATAGTTCGTTTTATTTCATAAAATAAAAGAGCTCGGCATAAATTTGTCGAGCTCTTTTTACAATAAATCGTAAATGCCAAACGTTAATATTAACGTAAATATTTACACAAAATTAATTAATTCATTTAACCATGGATTCAAACAAAAAGTATTTTGCTGAGTTTCTTGGAACTATGTTCCTCGTACTCTTAGCTTGTGGCAGTGCAGTTTTAGCCGGACCTTCAATTGGCGGTCTTGGTATTGGCCTTTGCTTTGGCTTAGTGCTCCTCTGTCTATGTTACAGCATTGGCAACATTTCTGGTTGCCATGTAAACCCTGCCGTTTCTTTCGGCGTTTTCCTCTCTGGAGGTATGAGCGGTAAAGATTTTGTGATGTATGTCATCGCACAACTCTTAGGCGCTCTTGTTGGCGGCGCTCTCCTTTATTGGTTCGCTAATGGCCTTGGCGCAGCTGATTATGCTTTCGGTGGCACAACAGGCAATGCTAGCCTTGCTGCTAACGTGCTTCAACCCGGTGCTACAACAGGTATGGCTTTAGTTAGCGAAATCCTTCTTACCTTCTTCTTCGTGTTCGTCATTCTTGGCGCTACTGATGAGAAAAAAGGTGCCGGTAACTTCGCCGGTTTGGCTATCGGTATTGCTCTTGCTTTGGTAAACATTGTAGGCATTCCTGTTGACAACTGCTCGGTTAATCCGGCTCGTAGCTTCGGCCCCGCTGTTTTCAGTGCTGATGCTTGGGGTGACTTCTGGATTATGGTAGTTGGCCCGCTCGTAGGCGCAGCTATTGCAGCTCTTCTTTGGAAACGTGTTAAATAACGCTGATTTAACAATAAAAATTTGTGTGTTTAAACACAAATGGCTAATTTTGCGTTATAGAAACAACAGAGAGCTGTTAAAACACTCCCAACAAAGATAAAACCACATCAAAGTTGATTGGGAAACTCTTCAAATTATTATGAAATACCGAGAC
>CAYSLD010000038.1:0-15454 GCA_964431795.1 uncultured Bacteroides sp. | reverse complement strand
CTGTGTTATGATTTCTCAAATTTTACTTGATGCATTATATTCAGCGATAGCAGCTATCGGTTTTGCAGCTATCAGCCGTCCGCCACGTCGCGCCTACAAGTTTTGTGCACTGATTGCCGCCGTCGGCCACGCTCTGCGTTTTGTGTTGATGAATGGCGGTTTGCACATGCACATCGTTGCGGCTTCAGCTATCGCTGCATTTGTCATTGGCACGCTTGCCGTATTGTTTTCACCGGTATCTAAAACTCCGGCTGAGACGTGTCTTTTCCCCGCACTTTTGCCTATGATTCCCGGCATTTATGCCTACAAAACATTTGGTGGCCTTGTGATGTGCTTGGTGCGCACCGCTGACGGCCCTGAGACGTTCAATTACTATTTCTATCAATTCGCATCAAACGGCATCACCTGCTTGTTTATCATCGCCGGAATGGTTGTTGGCGCCACTCTGCCTATATTTATGCTCAAGAAAATATCGTTCCAAGCCACGCGTTAGTAGCTGCCAATGCGCATAATATGCATAAAAATGCGTAACTTTGCAGCATAAACATTGCATGCATGGAACTTAGACAACTAAAATATTTTGTTAAGGTTGCCGAAACTCTAAATTTTTCGGAAGCATCAAAGGCGCTAAACATCACCCAAAGCACCCTCTCACAGCAAATCAGACAGCTCGAAGATGAAATTGGCACCCAGCTCTTTGTGCGCAGCAGCCACCATGTGCTGCTCACTGAGGCCGGTGTTGAATTGCTGCCTTGCGCAAACAAAACTTTGCGCGATGCACAGCTGTGTTTGTCGCGCATAAACGATCTCAACGAGTTGCTCACCGGCACGCTCAGCATTGGCGTCACTTACACGTTTGGCCCGATACTCACCGAGGCATTGTTCTCGTTCATGAAGATGTATCCGAAAATAAAGCTCAATATTGTTTATAAGCCCATGACCGATTTGTTGGTGCTATTGCGCAACCGCGAGGTTGACTTTGTGCTTGCTTTTCGCCCGTCAAAGGCTGTTGAAGGTATTGAGTCGCATATGCTATTTCAAAATTGTCTGTCGGCAATAGTTGGCGACGGTCATCCGTTGGCCGAGAAAAAAAGCGTGACTATGGCCGAACTTGAAAATTACGACCTTGCACTGCCAAGTCCCGGTTTGCAAGCCCGAAATATGCTTGACAAAATACTTTCACGCAGGCCCTATAACTTTCGCGTGCGCATTGAGCTCAACGAAGCTAATATTTTGCTTAAACTGATACGTCAAAACAAACTTGTCACCATACTTGCCGAAGCTACCATTCACAACGAGAGTGGCGTGAAAGCCATACCCATTGACATCCCTGACAACGAAATGATTGGCTGTGTGCACACCCTCAAAGATAGCTATCGCAAGCGAGCTATGCTCGAATTTATAAAGATACTCAGCGCCTCAAATGCGGTGCGTGAGCGTCAAAATGCTTGGCTCTGATTATTTCACTTGTGAGAGTGCGCAAGCAAATTGATCGGGGCACGATGTGCCTTTGCCGTTGCAATCTATTCCCTTTAGGCGAGCAATCACATCTTCAACTTTCATGCCTTCTACCAAGCGTGATATGCCCTGCAAATTGCCGTTACAGCCACCTAAAAATGCAACCTTTGTCACTTTTCCATCAACAACTTCAAAGTCTATAAGTCGTGAGCATGTGCCCTGTGTTTGATACTGATAATGCATAGTTATAATCTTATTCGTTAATCTGCAGCAGAAATTTTTTGTAAATTGCTTATTGTAATGATGCAAATGTACTAGTTTATTTGCACATTATCAAATTTTATTTGATACAACGAGCGAGGCTGCGTCAATTTTGACACAGCCTCGCCGATGTTGTGCTCGAAGCGGGACTCGAACCCGCACAGCCGCAATGGCCAAGGGATTTTAAGTCCCTCGTGTCTACCATTCCACCATTCGAGCGCCGAATGATAGTGCAAAGTTAGTGAAATTTCTGCAATTGACAAATTTTTTATACTTTTGTGTTACGAAAAAATTAAGATTTTGAGATATAATGACTGTCAACGAGCTTAAACACTACATTGTGAGCAACCTCAGCACTGTGGTTGACGGCGGTGAGGCTACGGCTATGATGCGCGAAATCATCTTCGCACTTAAAGGCTATTCGCCCACCGACATTGTGCTTTATGGCTATCGAGACGTCACTGACGAAACTGCCGAGCGTGCCCGCAGTATAGTTGCCCGCATAGTTGACGGCCAACCGATGCAATATGTGCTTGGCAAGGCTTTTTTCATGGGCCTTGAACTGAAAGTGACACCGGCTACGTTGATACCTCGGCCCGAGACAGCACAGTTGGTTGACCGCATTGTTGATGATTTTGGCTCGGCTAAAGATGTGCGCGTGCTCGACATAGGCACCGGTAGCGGATGCATTGCCATCGCCCTGGCTCGTGCACTCCGGTTTGCCGATGTCCAGGCTATTGATATATCAAATGAGGCTCTTAAGGTCGCCTCTGAAAATGCACACAACCTTCATGTTAATGTTGAGTTCGCCCATGCCGATGCACTGCATTTGCCCGCTGACGTTGCGGCCTATGACGTAATTGTGAGCAACCCACCATACATTGCACAAAGTGAGCGCGCCGATATGGATGCGCGCGTTTACGACCACGAGCCTACGACTGCTCTTTTCGTACCCGACAACAATCCATTGTTGTTTTACGACGCCATTGCACGTTATGCACACACAGCATTGCGCGAGGGTGGCGCACTTTATTTTGAGATAAACCCACTATTTGTTAATCAGCTGCGAGAAATGCTTGCACGTGTTGGCTTTAGCAAAGTTGACATCGTGCGCGACTTTCGCGGCAATTTTCGTTTTGCTATATGTCTGCGCTAAAATCACGCCGACCCGTTACTATTGACGACGCTATTGCGCGTCTTGAGGCTATGTGTGCTCGTGCCGAGCATTGCACCTATGAACTTAAAGAAAAATTGTGGCAGTGGTGCATCCCGGCTGCCGAAAGTGAAAAAATTATTGCTCAGCTCAAGGCTTCTCGCTACGTTGACGATGCTCGCTTTGCCCGCGCCTTTGTTAATGACAAAGTCAAGTTTGCTAAACGCGGACGCTTGCGCATAAAACAAGCTCTCGAGCTTAAACACATCGACAGTAATATCATCGCCGACGCGCTCGCCGAAATCGACACCAAACTATATGCCGAAAATCTCAGCGACACGCTTAAGCAAAAAGCAAAAACACTCGATGATGTCACCAGCTACGAAAACCGCGTGAAATTGCTCCGTTTTGCTGTGCAACGCGGTTATGAGCCCTCTCTCGTAGCAAAAGCAATTACCACTCTAAAATAAGCAGAGGCTGCATACAGTGCAGCCTCTCCTCTTGTATATGTGTGTGGCGATTTTAGCCGAGATATGACTTTAGAAGCTCGCTCTTTGAGCCTTTGAGGCGGTTGATAGCCTTCTCCTTGATTTGGCGCACACGCTCGCGTGTGAGGTCAAATTTTGCCCCTATCTCTTCGAGTGTCATTTCTTGACAACCGATGCCGAAAAACATTTTGATGATTTCACGCTCGCGCTCGTGCAATTGCATGAGCACACGGTCAACTTCGCGTGCCAACGACTCTTGAGTGAGCTGTGCATCGGTGCCGGGAGCGTCATCGTTGGTCATCACGTCAAGCAGCGAATTGTCTTCGCCTTCAACAAATGGGGCATCCATTGATATGTGGCGGCCTGATACTTTGAGTGAGTCAGCCACTTTGTCAACGGGCACATCCAGTTCGTCAGCGAGCTCTTCGGCTGAGGGACGACGTTGATTTTCTTGCTCAAACTTTGAGAGTGCTTTAGTGATTTTGTTGAGTGAGCCCACTTGGTTGAGGGGCAAACGCACAATGCGGCTTTGCTCGGCAAGCGCCTGAAGTATGGATTGACGTATCCACCAAACAGCATAAGATATAAATTTGAAACCACGAGTTTCGTCAAACTTGCGTGCTGCTTTGATGAGTCCGAGGTTGCCTTCGTTGATTAGGTCGGGCAACGAAAGACCTTGGTTTTGGTATTGTTTAGCAACAGAAACCACAAATCGCAAGTTCGCTTTTGTCAGTTTATCGAGTGCACGCTCATCGCCTTCGCGTATGCGTTGTGCAAGTTCTACCTCTTCTTCGACGGTGATAAGTTCTTCGCGACCAATTTCTTGCAAATATTTATCTAGTGATGCACTTTCGCGATTAGTGATTGATTTATTAATCTTAAGCTGCCTCATTTTGTGTATTCTTGTCTATATTACTGACTGGTTATTTTTTAGAAAAACTTGGCAAAGGTACGAAATTTTTCGCGCATACACAAATTTGTAACCTCGTGCCCTTTCGCTTAAACACAAAAATGCAGCCCGGAGTTGAGCTCCGAGCTGCATCAAACTTATAAAAACTAAATGTTATTATCCAAGATAAGAGCGAAGTATTAAACTGTCTTGTTGCTTGAGGTGACGCAATGCTTTTTCTTTGATTTGGCGCACACGCTCACGTGTGAGGCCAAACTTGTCACCAATTTCTTCCAACGACATTTCTGCGCATCCTATGCCGAAAAATGAGCGTAGCACATCACTTTCGCGTTGAGGCAAGTGCTTGAGTGCGCGGTCAATTTCGTGTGCCAGCGACTCGTGGTTGAGCGAAGCATCTGTGCCCGGAGCATCTTCGGGGGTGAGCACATCGAGCAAGGTGTTGTCTTCTCCTTCTGAGAACGGTGTGTCGACCGACACGCTGCGACGTGCTGCGCGCATCGACTCGGCTACTTTCTCTACCGGTACATCCAGCTCTTTTGCAATCTCGTCGGCTGAAGGTTTGCGTTCATATTGCTGCTCGAAACGTCCTACTGCTTTCTGAATTTTGTTGAGTGAGCCCACTTGGTTGAGGGGCAAACGCACAATGCGGCTTTGCTCGGCTAGAGCTTGCAGAATAGATTGACGTATCCACCAAACAGCATACGAGATGAACTTGAAACCACGCGTTTCATCAAACTTTTGCGCGGCTTTAATCAAACCCAGGTTGCCTTCGTTGATAAGGTCGGGCAACGCTAAGCCTTGGTTTTGATATTGTTTGGCAACAGAGACAACGAATCGCAGGTTTGCACGAACCAAGCGGTCAACGGCAGTGCGGTCACCTTCGCGTATGCGACGTGCCAACTCTACTTCATCGTCAACCGTAATCATTTCTTCGCGGCTTATCTCCTGCAAATACTTATCAAGAATTTCACCATCACGTTTGGTGATTGAATTTGTAATTTTAAGCTGTCTCATGATTATGTAATATAAAATATGCAATATATATAACGCAATTAACGGGCCTTTTAGTCACGAGATTACGTGATTTAACATTATTTAACTTCTACTTGTAGCGTGCCCATCTTATCAGCTCTTTAAATGATGGCTTTTTGCCGTACATAAATATGCCTACACGGTATATTTTGGCGCTTATCCATACCATCAGCAAGGTTGATGCGTAGAGCACCACCAGCGATGCCACTGTCTCGATGGCTGACACGCCAAATGGCAGTCGTGTCATCATTATCAGCGGCGAGGTGAACGGTATTATCGACAACCATGTTGCCAATGTTGAGTTGGGGTCGGCTACGACTGTCATTGACAATACCAAGCCAAGTATTATGGGCACTATGGCCAGCGATTGCAATTGCGAGGCATCTTGTATGTTGTCTACGGCCGAGCCGATGGCGGCGTAGATTGACGAGTAGAACAGATAGCCGCCTATTAAGAATAACACCAAATATCCGAAAAGGCTCATTATGTAGCCGGTGTCGCTGACCATGCTCATCATTGACATAAAGTCAACATCGTTGGCTGCCTCGGTTGACAAGCTGTCAGAAATTGCCGGCATGCCAAATTTCATGAATGAGAATATCAGCACTGCCCATATTGCAACTTGCGCTACGGCAACTGAGCCGATGCCGAGTATCTTGCCAAGCATCAAGTGTGTGGGCTTAACTGACGACACAACTATCTCAAGCACGCGGTTGCCTTTTTCTTCGATAATTGATGTCATCACCATTTGGCCGTAGAGCATGATGAAGGTGTAGAGCATTATCATCATGAACAATCCCAAACCGTATGACACCATTGACGATGTTGACTTTTCGTCGGTGCTGTCTACGTCAAATGTTTGTATGTTCACTTCTACCTTCACATCTTCCATGATTTTTTTCAAATCGTCAATTTGATATTGGTCTATGCGACGGTCTTCAATTATATTGTTAAGTTGGTCGCGGATGGCCGACTCGGTTTGCAACGACAGTTGTCCGTGCGAGAATATCAGCACATTTTGTGGCTGCTCTACTACGTCTTGGTCAAGCACTAAAACGGCATCGTAGTCTTCGCTATATTTCAGCGAGTCGACCGGAGCATTTACGCTCATAAATTTCAATCCGTCTTCGTTCTCCAAGTGCGCTGCTATTACGCCTGAATTGTCTACCACGGCAATATTTTTGTTCTCCGGGCCGCTCATGATCATTACCAATGACGGCACCACCATCATTGCCACCATCAATACGGGCATAAGCAATGTGGTGATAATGAAGCTTTTGCGAGCCACACGTTCCATGAACTCGCGACGTATGATGAGAAAAATATGTTTAAGCATAACGTTTTCAGCGATTAGATGCAGCATTGACTGCTTTGATAAATATATTGTCCATTGACGGGAGCATAGGCTCAAAACTTATTAGGTCAACGGCTGAGTTGGCGGCGGCAATAAGGTCGCGACGACTCACACCGTCAAACAAGTCAACCACTATGGCATGGCTGTTTTGGTCGTATATGTTTTTCTCCTCGCTGCAATTGTCAGTGACAAGTGCCATATTTGATATTGCCGAGGTGAGTGTTTCTACGTCTCCGTTAAAGGTGAGGCGCACGTTTTTCCCGGCAAAGTCGCGGCGCAGTTGCGACACGTTGCCGGTGAGTATGTTGCGCGAATTGTTGATTAGCGTGATGTTATCACAGAGTTCCTCCACGCTGCTCATGTTGTGAGTGGAGAAAATTACGGTTGCACCTTCGTCGCGCAAACGCAATATTTCGCGCTTAAGTATATTTGCATTTATGGGGTCGAAACCTGAAAACGGCTCGTCGAAAATCAGCAATTTGGGGCGGTGCAAAACCGTGATTATAAATTGCACTTTCTGTGCCATACCTTTCGACAGCTCTTCAATTTTCTTGTTCCACCAATTTTCAATTTCCAAACGCTTAAACCACTCTTTGAGGCGTGTTGTGGCCTCGCTGCGGCTCATGCCTTTGAGCTGGGCAAAAAAGATTGCTTGCTCGCCAACTTTCATTTTCTTGTATAGGCCGCGCTCTTCGGGCAAGTATCCGATGTTGACAATATCGTTAGCGGTGAGAGGCTTGCCGTCAAACATCACAGTGCCGCTATCGGGGGCTGTGATATGATTAATAATGCGAATCAAAGTTGTTTTTCCGGCGCCGTTGGGGCCAAGCAGGCCGTAGACGCACCCTTGTGGCACGTCAATCGACACATCATTGAGCGCCACGTGGTTTGTGAACGCTTTGCTGATGTTGTGGGCTTCGAGAATGTTCATGTATGTATTATAAAATAGTTATCTATGTATTAGACGCGAAGTTACGCAAAAAATTACACTTTCGCACAAATATTTTTTATGCGGCTAGAGTGGGGTGCCTATCGAGTCGATAATTTGGCGACGCAGGCTGGGGCTGATCACCGCACTATTAATGAGATTGTTGAGTTGTGCAAATGTTTTGTCGAAGGTGAGATTGGCATCGGCGCGCTTTAGCACGTCAACCGCAAGCTTGCAAATGCCGTTGGTAAATGCATCGGTGCAGCGAAAACAGCGCTGAGCCGCGATGCAGTATCTAAGAGCATTCAGCATGAGGCGTATGACATAGTCCGCTCCGGGCTCAAACGTGTCGAACAACTTCAGCGTGTTGCGTATGCGCGATATGCGTGCTTTTGAGTATCCGCGGCGATTGCGCTCACATTCTTTAATTAACTCGGCATCGTATTTTGCAAACGACTTATCAACATCCGGGTGTAAGAAAAATTCAAAATACTCGCGCGCCTCTTTACGGGCGTCGTACACATCAAGAATCAGCTGCTGCAGCTGCTCCCTGTCGAGGTTTTTGAGTTCTTTAGTTAGTTGCGCTTTCGACATCGTTTGTATTTTGTGTTTGTGATTTGCCAAAGGCATTTTTCACGATTGACGCAGCATCAATTTTCACTGAGTCGGTGACTGCTTGTTTTGCCTGTGGCTGTGGTTTCGGTTGTGGTTTGGGTTGTGGCTCAGGCATCGGTGCGGGCATCGGTGCGGGCACGGGCTCAAATTTAGGCTCGGGAGCGGGCTGAGGCTTGGGCACGGGGTTAGCCTTTGCCAATTCAGGCACGCGACCTATGCTCTGAAAGTGTGTCACGTAGTAGTTAAGGTTGAGGTTGTCCTCAACCACGCCGCGGCTCGACGATGCATGAATCATGCGTCCGTCGCCAACATACATACCCACGTGCGCAATTTTGCCCCCCGAGTTGTTTGATGTGAAAAATATGATGTCGCCAATTGAGATATTGTCTTTGTCAACATACAAACATTGGTCGCGTTGGTCTTTTGTGGTGCGAGGTATGTCAACATCCACCGCCGCCTTATACACTTCCATCAAAAAGCCTGAGCAATCAGCCCCGGTGTGGTCGTGGCCGCCCCATTTGTATGGTGTGCCAATCCACGTGCGCGCCTCTTGCACCAATGCATTTGCCACGGCAGTTGGCGTGGCATCGTGCTTGCTCGCTCTTGATGTCTTATCGTCGCGGCCGCTCACATTTTCAACGGCAGTGCCGGTCTTTTGACTGTTTTTTGATGAGTGACAACCCACCATGCTCACAGCTAATAACAGTGCAAGCACATATACATATTGTTTCGCTATTTTCCGTCTTAAATTCATGACATGACAAAATTAGTAAAAATTATTTGACAGTTAAAAAATTTTGGCATTTGTCATTGCTAACAAGTGTGAAGATGAGCGATATGTCAGTAAAATAACTTTAAAGTTTGACTTTTAATTATCATTTTATTCAATTTTGGATTTATATTTGCGTTTGAAATTACAAAAGATAATCTCCAATCTCTTCATACGTTACAACTATGAAATATCAAGTACTAACTATCTCAGCGGCCACAATTCTTGCCGTAGCCGCATCGGCAGCTACAACGCTTGCTATCAATTCGCAAAGTGCTTCGTCGGCAGCTGCCTCAACAACACAACATGTCATTTCTCAAGACGACTTTACCAGCGCTGCCGAGTCGACTGTTAACGGTGTGGTCAGTGTGAAAAGCTATGCTACACCTCGCACACGCTCTGTGCAAAGCAACAACATGTTTAACGACCCGTTTTTCGACTTCTTCTTCGGTCAACCGCAACAACGTCAACAACCGCAGCAACAACAAGAACCTAAACAACGCCAAATCGGCCTTGGCTCAGGCGTTATTATCAGCAAAGACGGTTATATAGTTACTAACAACCACGTCATTGCCGATGCCGAGCGCCTTGAGGTTACTCTTAACGATAACCGCAACTACAACGCAAAAGTTATTGGCGCCGACCCAACTACCGACCTCGCTCTCATTCAAATTGATGCTCCCGATTTGCATTGCATTCCTATCGGCGACAGTGAGGCCCTCAAAGTTGGCGAATGGGTGTTGGCTGTGGGTAACCCCTTCGGCTTCACCTCAACTGTCACCTCGGGCATTGTCAGCGCTAAAGCTCGCAACATCTCTACTACTACCGGCACTCAAGCAACAAACGGCATTGAGAGCTACATACAAACCGATGCTGCAGTCAACGCCGGCAACTCTGGCGGCGCCCTTGTGAACCTCAAAGGCGAACTTGTGGGCATCAACACTGCCATCTATTCGCAGACCGGCACATACGTAGGCTGCTCTTTCGCTATCCCAACTTCTATCGTCACCAAGGTTATTGACGACCTCAAACAATACGGCACCGTGCAACGCGCTTACCTCGGCGTTCGCTTCACTGAACTTACCCCCGAGCTCATTAGCGAAAAGAACATCAAAGGCACTACAACCGGCATATATGTTGCCAGCGTTGAAGATCGCTCTGCTGCTCGCGAAGCCGGCCTGCAAGAAGGCGACGTGATCACTTCTATCGGCGGATACGAAACTCCCAACACTGCACGCTTGCAAGAGACCGTAGCTAAATTCAGCCCCGGCGACAATGTTGAAATCAAATACGTGCGCGACGGTAAAACGTACACCAAAAAAGTCACTCTCCGCAACAAAACCGGCGACACTAAAGTCACCAAAGCCGAGTCGGTTGTTGACCTCGGTTGCGCATTCTCTAGCGTATCGAAAGAGCGTCTTGACCAACTCGAAATCAGCAATGGCGTTGCCGTTGGCGGTCTTGAAGACGGCCGATTCAAAGAGGCCGGCATTCGTGACGGTTTTATCATCATCTCTATCAACGGCAAACGTGTCAACTCGGCCGAAGACGTTGAGTCGATGTACAATTCTATAATGAAAGGCAACGACGACAAAGTGATGTACATCAAAGGCATCTACCCAACCGGCAAACAAGCCTTCTATGCCGTGCCCCTCGCTGACTAAAACGATTTAAATATATTCGTTTCTAACGAAAAAATAGGCCTAAAACGATGACTTTTCATCCGTTTTAGGCCTATTTTCTTAGTGGGGGGATGTTTAGTTTTTGAACAGTGATGAGCCTGAGTCGGAGTTGTTGAGGCTGCGACGACCGGTGCGGAACAGTGTGCCAAAGTTGGTTGAGTAGCTTACCGACAGCACTATCATGTTGCCGTTGTCTTTGATGTAGCGCTCGTGCGAAACAGGATTGATAGGCGAGTAGCTCCACGACGGATATTTGGTGCCTTTCTTTTCAAACATATACCACCATCCGCCGGTGATTGTCCAATGATTGTTGGGTTTGTATTCAATGTCAAGGCCATCGCCGTTTTCTTCCTTACCGACATTATATCCGTTGAGATATTTACCCGGAAATTTGCGCCAATAGCTGATGGTGACAGGACCTTTATTCCACCACATTGAAATTTGTCCGTTGACCGAAGTGAGCGTTTTGTTCCAGCCTTCGCCCGATGCCCAATAGCGTTCGAGGTAGATGTTAGCGCGTGCTCCAAATCCGGCTATACCGCTGATTTTAGCAAAGAAACTATTGCTGAGTGAGCGTTGATAGGCGTAGTTGTTGCTTTGATTGAGAAACATACCATCGCCAAGATATGAAATTTGACTCATATACGGGTTGCGGTTGTCGCGATATGTTATCAACAGTGATGTTGAAAATTTTTTGTAGTTATAAGCCGGCATGATTTGGTAGGTCCAGTTGTTTGTGGTGCGCAAATCGGGATTGCCGTTTGAGATTAGGTATTGATTTTGTTGTTGAGCATAGTCAGTCAATGCCGAAATGCCGGGGATTGAGGGACTATACGCGATTGCGGCTTGCAAATCCCACTTACGGTTGATTGACCATTTCGCAAAGATTTGTGAGAGGTTGCGGGCAAAGTTGCGCTCGTTGAGGTCGTTTTTCATCCAAAACAACTTCATGCCGGTTGAAACCGAGAGGTAAACTTTCTTTATCTGTTGGCTCAGCTTTGCGTAGATGTAGTTGTTGTTTTCGGTTAGCACCGGTTTGTAGTCTGATGCCAAATAAGTGTTTGTGGTGTGAGAGAGCGTGTTTTGCACGCCGGCACTGAGCGATGTGCGCGAAGAGAATGTGTGGTTGTAGCTAATCTCAGAGATGAGTGAGCGGCGACGGTTTTCCACGCTGTTTTTATATATGTCGTCGCTGCCGTCAAGATAGCTGTATGTATTTGTGCGGTTGTAGTCGTCAGACGACAGAGTTCCCACAATTTCAACCTCAATTGAGTTTTTGCTGTTAAAGTCACGGCGCAAAAACAAGTCGAGCGACGGAGTGAGCAGCTTGTCGCTGGTGCGGTTGTTGTAGTCGTAATTGCCCAACACCGAGTCAACAGTTTTGCCGAGTGAACGATTTAACGATGAGTTTGTGCTCAAATTGAACGTGGCTGAAAACAGTGTGGCACTATTGGGCTGATAGTTGTATTTAGCGCGTACCGGGCTGTAGAAATAGTTGAACGGATTGCGCTCGCGTTCGTCAAGATTTACGCGAAAATCGTTGCCGATGTACGACTGTGTTTGGTTGTCGTAAACACTTTGGTAGTTGCGCCACGACGGGCTGTACGACAGTGAGAATTGCGATGGCCCTTGGTGGTACGTAGCATTTAAGTTTGCGTCAAAGAAACACGTTGTCGGGCAACCGCGCAGCCACACGTACACGTCGCCGCCATCGGTGCGCTGCTTGAGTATGATGCTAATAAAACCGCTATTGCCTTTGTCGGCATAGCGAGCCGGTGTGACGCGTGAATATTCCACACGTTCTATATCTTTCGCTTGCAGTGAGTTGAAATCGGTAATATCTGACGGCACACCGTTAATTAATATCACCGGGGTGCCTCCGTCTACGCTGAGTTTGCGGTTTATTTTGTCAGCGTCAAGACCTGGAAGTGGTAGTTTGTCGAGTAGAGTCAGTGCTGTTGATGATGCCTTGACATCAGCACTTGATGGTATCACGATGGTGCGTCCTTCTTTGCCTTGCATCACTTGCTGCGCCGTCACGGTGAGTTCGCCGAGTTGCACACTATTGCTAAGATATAGCGTGCCGAGGTCAATGTTTTTCGAGCCGTTTGGTATGAAAATGTCTGTTGCGCTATATCCTGTATTGCTAACCACCAAGCTAGCTGCCTCTTTTGAGTCAACGTCGATGGCAAAAGCACCGTTATTGTCAGTGGTCACCTTTGCCAAGGTGGTGTTTCCGGCTTTGAGCTCGCACAACGCGCCTATCACAGCGGTTGAATCGTTGTCGGCGAGAACCAAACCTTTAATATTTCTGGCTGATAAAGAAGAACATCCGGCAACAACTAAAGAGAATAGAAGTATTTGTTTGTACATAATATGTTTTGGTTAGTTTTTCGTTTGTCTTTATTTGCATGTCGCAAATGTATTAAAATTGTTACAATGAGAAGCAAAAAAAAACTGTTAAATTTAGTAAAAACGTAAGTAGTATGCGCTTAAAGCATGAGGTTGTAGATGGCTCGCGATTCGGTTGCTGTGATGGGGTAGTAGCCACCCAAAAGTTTGTATTCTATATCCGACTCGGTGAGTTTGCTGCATACTCTGTCGAGCAACCCACTGCGCACGGCCGAGCCGCCACCGTAAACAACCAGCACACGGTGCATGCCAACGGCAACGGCTTGTGTGCCAACATTTTGCTCCACGTCACGGCCAAACTCATAGCGCGTCGGTGTGCAATACGAAAAATTATTCATAAACTATTTATTTAAATATGCGGGCGAGGGTGGTGAGAGCGGCATCGGGTAGGGCGGCTGACAGCGAAAAGCGCAGGCGTTCGGTGCCGGGGGGCACGGTCGGAGTGCGTATGGGCAGCACTTTTGCACCGTCAGCAAGAAGTTGCTTTGAGAGGTCAACGCAGCGCTGTGCGTCGCCAACAATGTAGGGCTGTATGTGTGAGGCCAAATTGCTGCCTATGATTTGTTGCAGCTGCACTGCCATGCTGTGCAAACGTGTGCGCTCTGCGTCCATTTCAAGCGAGTGGCGCAGTGTGGTCATTGACCACATAGCTGCAAACGGTGAGATTGCAGTTGAAAATATGAGGCTGCGGCAGCGATTTACCATATACTCGCGCATCAGCGGAGACATCACGGCAAATGCGCCTTCCGAGGCGAGAGCCTTGCCAAAAGTGCCCACCATGATATCAACATCTTTGCCTTGAGTCAAGCCAAGTCCGCGGTCGCCGAGCACGCCAACGGCATGAGCTTCGTCAACATATAGCAAGGCATTTTTGTGCAGACGTTTTGCCTCAACAAGTTTGTCAATGTCGGCCGAGTCGCCGTCCATCGAGTAAACCGATTCAGCCACAATCACCACGCGGTCATACTCGTTGCCATATCGCTCAATGATGCGGCATAGATGGTCATAGTCGTTATGCTTGAACCGTTGAAACTTTGATTTTGACAGCACCAATCCGTCAATGATAGATGCGTGCACCAGTTTGTCGGCAACAAATAGTGTTGACGGCGAGCCCAAAGCTCCAATCATGCCGGTATTGGCATGATATCCGCTATTGAACAGTAGAGCAGCGCGCCCGTAAAGCTCGCTGATAAACTGCTCTAAGTTGGTGTATGCATTTTGTCGTGCCGACAGCAGACGTGAGGCTGACGATGACGGCAAAAATGTTTCGGCAGTGACGTTGCGCAAAAAGTCTGCGCGGAGGTCGATGTTTTCCGACAATCCCAGATAGTCGTTCGATGAGAAATCATAAGCGTTGCCGTCAACGTGTGTGGGGATGCGTCGCAAGTTGCCTGAGGCAGTCAGCTCATCGAGTGTTTGCTTGATGCGATTCATGGCAATGTCTTTACTATTTCAATCATTTCACCCACAAGGTGGCGAAGTTGAGCATCAGTGATAACGTATGGCGGCATCACATAAACGTTCTTGCCAAAGGGGCGCACCCAAATGCCGCGGGCCACACATTCCTTCTGAAATTCGCCCACGTTCACATCGTTTTTCATCTCTATCACACCAATGGTGCCTATCACGCGCACATCGGCAACATTTGCCAAGCTGCGTGCCGGAGCTAACAATTGTTTCAGCTCACCCTCGATGTGACTGATCAGTGCGCTCATATCTTGCTGTTGCAGCAATTGCATTGAGGCCAAGGCCACAGCGCAAGCCATAGGATTGCCCATGAATGTGGGGCCGTGCATAAGCACTCCGGCCTCGCCGCGCGATATTGTGTCGGCCACATCTTTGGTGGTCATAACTGCGCTCATGGTCATGTATCCGGCTGTGAGTCCTTTGCCCACACACATAATATCGGGAGTTACGCCGGCATGTTCGCAGGCAAAAGCTTTGCCGGTGCGCCAAAAGCCGGTGGCTATTTCGTCAAAAATCAGCAATACGCCATATTTGTCGCACAGTGCGCGTGCTTGTCGCAAATATTCGGGGTGATAAAACCACATGCCGCCTGCACCTTGCACTATGGGCTCAAGTATGAGCGCTGCAATTTCTGAGGCATGATTTTTCAGCGTTTCTTCAAGCGGAGCTATATCCTCTTGATGCCATTCGCCGTCAAAGCGGCTTTGAGGTGAGGGCACAAAAAAGCGTATAGGAAGTGCCGAGCCAAATGCTCCGTGCATACCGGTCACGGGGTCGCAAACGCTCATTGCATTCCAGGTGTCACCGTGATAGCCGCGGCGTATGGTCACAAAGTTAGTCTTTTCGTGGCTGCCACTCTTTGATATTGCTGCTTGCACAGCCATTTTCATTGCCACTTCAACGGCAACGCTGCCCGAGTCGGCAT